>DAOTWO010000087.1:0-36351 GCA_034435855.1 Thermomicrobium sp.
GAAGCGGATATCGCCAGCGTCGGGAACGAGGAAGCCGGTGATGCAGTTGAAGAGCGTCGTCTTCCCGGCACCGTTGGGGCCGATCACACTGTGAATGGCGCGCTCCTGCACAACGAGAACGACATCGCGGAGAGCGACGAGGCCTCCAAAGCGCTTCGTAAGGTGGGACGTTTCCAGTAGCACCATCGGTGAGGTCTCCTATCCACGCCCGGTGGCGATTTCGGCGGGAGCGATCTCCTGTGCCTCTTCGACAGCCTCTTCGAGCTCACGGCGATGGATGCGCTCCGGCAGGAGGCCAGCTGGACGGAAGAGCATCATGGCGATCAGGACGATGCCATAGACCAGGAGGCGGTACTCCTGGAACTCGCGTAGGAGCTCCGGAAGGCCGACGAGGGCGAGAGCACCGACGACGACACCTGGCAAGCTTCCCATGCCGCCGAGGACGAGGAGCGCGACAACGTTGATGCTCACGAGCAGTGAGAAGCTGGCCGGAACGACGGAGCCCACGAGGGAGGCAAAGAGGGCGCCGGAGAGACCACCGAACGACGCGCCGATGGCAAACGCCGAGAGTTTCGCCGTGACACGGTTAATGCCCATAGCCTGAGCGACATGCTCGTCTTCCCGAATGGCGAACCAGGAGCGTCCCAGACGGGAATCGCGGAGGCGGACTGACAGGAACCAGGCGAAGAGACAAGAGAGAAGAACGAGAAGATAGAACTCTTGTGGGGAGTCGATACGCCAAGAGGCGATAGACGGTCGGGCGATGCGCGTAACACCCTGCGCACCACCCAGGTATGGCTTGAGCCAGTCAGAAAGGACAAGGAGCCGGACGATTTCGCCGAAGCCGAGTGTTGCGATAGCCAGGTAATCGCCACGCATGCGCAGGACAGGCAGGCCGACGAGGAGCCCCGCCAACACCGTCGTCACGATGGCGATGGGGAGTGCGACCCAGAAATCGAGCGTGAACCGTTGGCCAACTTCCGGTGACGTCAGGACGGCCATTGTGTAGGCACCGACAGCAAAGAAGGCGACGTAGCCAAGGTCGAGAAGGCCAGCGAAACCGAGAACGAGGTTCAGGCCGAGTCCCATCAGGATGTAAAAGCCGACGAAGTCGGCAACGTTGCTCAAGAAGAGTCCTGCCCAGAGCGGGACACTGGCAAGGATCAGGAGCAGGAGTGCCTGAGTGACTGGTTGTCGGAGCGTGGCTGGGACCGCGGCCGTGGCGCGGGCAGTTACAGCTTTGGCGCGTAGGGACCAGCGCAAGGTGAACAGAACAGCAGCCAGGAGGAAAGCGACAAGAGCACCGGCGAGTGAGAGTCCAGCTGTTCCATACAGGAAGGATGTGACGACCTGCGGCAAGAGTGGACCAAGGACATCCCGCAGGAGGCCAAGGAGCAGTGTCATCAGAGCAGCTGAGACGATCACGCGTCCCCACGGGCGTGGGAGCGCACTCAGTCCACCGGCGAACAGGCCAGTGAGGAGACCGATGACTAGAAGGCGTATCAGGCCTGTAGCACTGGCGCCGCCACCGAAGGTCAGGACACGAGCGAGTTCAGGGGTGGCGTTCAGGAAGATCTGGCGCAGATTAAGATGAGTGACCAAGAGGGCAAGCAGAAAGAGCATGAGACTTGAGACGAGTGCACTGAGAACACCCCAGGGAATCCGTTGAACCGCTCCAGGATAGCGTCGACCGGTGGCGTAGGCAGCTAGGGCGAGGAGCGCAACCAATAGCGCGTAGCTCAAAGTCAGCGTGTTACCGACCAGACGCCGCTGTGCGAAGGCGGGAATGAGTCCGACCAGGCTGAGGTGCCACCCAGCGATACCTGCTACAAGGCCGATGAAGATAGCACGACGTGCTGCGTGGACGATCATACGCGTTCCTCTCCACCCAGCCGTTCGCCCAGGAGACCGGTTGGGCGAAAGATGAGGATGAGTACGAGGATCGTGAAGGCGATAACGTCCTTGAGCTGGTGAGCAGCACGAATGCCGTATCCATCGAAGAAGAGGCTTGGTCCAATCGACTCGATAACGCCAAGCACGAGGCCACCAACAGCGGCGCCGGGGAGATTGCCGATGCCGCCGAGTACCGCGGCGGTGAAGGCCTTGATTCCAGGGAGGAAGCCCATGAAGAACTGGACTTGGACGAAGACGAGCGCGTAGAGGACACCAGCAATACCAGCCATGAAGCCGCCGACGGCGAAAGTCGTGACAATGGCGCGGTCCACGTCGACGCCCATGAGGGCTGCTGCTTCGCGATCCTCGGCGACGGCGCGGATCGCGAGGCCAGCACGTGTCCGCTGAAGGAAGAGAACAAGCAGGGCAAGGGTGATCAAGACACCGACAAAGACCGCGACTTGCGTCTTTTGAAAAACCCAGAGCTTCCCTTGGAGGACAGGGATTGCCGGGTAGGCACGGACGCCCGAGCCGAAGAGACCGCGAAAGGTGTACTGCAGAAAGAAGGAGGCACCGACAGCAGTGATGAGCGGCACCAGCCGAGGGGCGCCGCGGAGCGGCCGGTAGGCGATCCGCTCGACAAGAACCGCCACGGTCATTGAGATCAAGCCACTGAAGAGAAGCATCGCGATAAGGCTGATCCAGGGGTGGGCCTTCAGGAAGCCGCTGCGGTTGAGATAGTCAGCGAGGAAAAACGTGGTCATGGCACCGCTCATGAAGACTTCGCCGTGGGCGAAGTTGATCATGCGGAGAACGCCATAGACCATTGTGTACCCGAGGGCGATGAGCGCATAGATGGCACCTTGAGCGATGCCGAAGACGACAAAATCACGCCACTGGGCGGCAGTATAGTGACCGGCGCGAAGGGTGAGGATGGAACCGAGAAGCACAATGGCAAGCAGGATCCCGCCGATCGTCCAGACGATCAACTGAGAGATATCGATCCGACGACCTCCAGTCAATCGATGCGGCGCAGCGATCGTCACTGCACGCTCCTTGTCAAGACACCGTTCTCTTCAGGAAGACTGCCGGGTCGGGAGTCTCCCGACCCGGCAGTCGCGCGAAAACGGCTCATGGATAGATCTTGCGGATTGCACTGTCCGGCCAACCAGCGGTGTCCGTGCTGAAGACCTCATAGACCGCAATCTTCGGGTCGGCGCAGTCGCCATACTGGTCACAGGTGAGGTTCCCGGTCAGCCCAGAGAAGTTCTTCGTCTGGTAGAGCGCCTCACGCAATGCCTTGCGCGGGATATACAGCGTACCGTCTGGTGCTTGGACGGCGACCTTCTTGATGGCTTCCACAATCATCATGGTCGCGTCATATGCATGGGCGTGGAAGCCAGCGACCGGCTTGGTACCGTACTTCTGCTGGTACTTCTGGACGAACTCCTGATACTTAGGGCCGAGTACTGTGAGGTCCGGACCGCTCAGATAAAGTCCCACAGCAGCCTGGCCAGCGTTCTGAACCGTCTGCGGCTCAAGGAGACCGTCGGCGCTCATGAGTTTGACATTCTCAAGGCCGCTAATCTCCTTGGCCTGGAGTGTGATGTACGAGCCTGCGGGGTTGAAGATCGGGTAGTAGATGAGTTCAGGCTGCTGTGTCGCGATGCGGGTAAGCACCGGGCGCATGTCGGTATCTTCCGGGCTCACCGCTTCCTGGGCGACCACAGTACCGCCGAGCTTCTGGACATTCTCGGCAAAGACATTGGCCAGCTGCTCAGCGTAGAGGCTCCCATCGTGGATGGTGGCCACGCGCTTGAGCCCGAGCTTATTCACCACGAACTCAGCGGCGACGCGCCCCTGGACCTTGTCATTGTGCGCCACGCGGAGGTACGCGTCGACGTGCTTTGCGGGATCGGTGAGGTCTGGAGCGGTGTTGGACGGTGAGACCATCACGAGGCCAGCCTGGTCAATGATCGGCGCACCAACGCGGGCCTCTGAGGAGCAGGACGAGCCGACGATCGCGACGATGCGTGGGTTTGCAGCCAGGCGGGTCGCCGCTGCCTGTCCGCCCTCGGGATTGCAGCCGGAGTCCTCGCCGACGAGTTCGATCTTGTGACCGAAAAGTTCGCCACCAAGGTCTTCGATGGCGATCTCAATGCCCCTCTTTGAGTCCTCACCCAACTGGGCGGTGCCGCCAGACACGGTCAACATCCATGCCAAAACGATTGGTTCACCCGGCTTGATTTCGAGGACACCGATCGGGTCAGTTGGCTTTGTGACCTGGGCTTGCGGCGTCGGCTGTGGGGCCGGAGTAGGCGATGCCTCAGCTGCCGGAGTTGGACTAGGTTGTGCCGCTGGTGCTGGGGTCGGGGTCGGCTCGGCTCGCTGACAGGCGGCAAGCACGAAGGCCAACAGCAGCAGAAGCACTGTGAACGAGCGTATCGGGAGTCGCATCGGTCCTCCTCCTCAAGCTGACCGAAACAACAGAAACCCGGACATGCCGGACCGGCGTCCGTGTGAGGTCATTCTCGCACAAGATCGGCGGAGCAGTCAAGACACCCTCCTTGTGCACGGTGCTGTTCTGGGAGTGAGCTCTCTGGCGTGCCTCGGCTGGTGGTGCTGCGCGTGGGGCTGATGGGATTCGACTGGTCGGAGGGTGAGGCAGCGCCTCGTTTTACAGCATGAGGAAAGGCGCGTCCAAATCTGCGGTGACCATCGTCGTAGGAGGGAGGAGCCCGAGCCGGTCTGGTACGCTCCCTTTGGACGAGCCGCCGGCAGGTCATCCTTGTCTCTGTCCACGTGCTGTGAGTCTGGCAGGACTCGGCTGTGCTCGATGTGTCTTGTACCTCGAACTGCCGCCGAGCTCGCAGAATTCGGGAGCGTTTTTGCCTGGGAAGAGGGCCAGGCGAGAACTTGATCATCTCCAGTGTGCAAAAACCTGAGTACGGCGGCTAGCAGGCTGGAGCAGGTGGCCCGCCATGTACGGGAGGCTCTGCAGGCGACTCGAGCGCCGGGAATACCAAATGGTAGCCATCAGTGGGGGTTCAGGTGCCACACAGATCGGACAGGTCTCCCATGGACAAGAGCCTAGACGAGCTCGCTCGAGCCTGGTGTGCGAGCCGTGTTGTGGAAGCGCAGCCAGACCGTGTGGGAAGGTCGTTGAACAGGAAAGGCTTGCTTTTCCGAAACGATGGGGGATTGACTTGGTGAACAGGACTCAGTACAGTGTAGCTGTACCCCGGTAGAGTACGACGCAGGGTGAGGTGCGAAGATGACTTCGGTCGCGCAGCTGGACGAAGTGACGCGGACGGAGCTGATCGAGCGCTTACGGCGGATCGAAGGGCAGGCCCGGGGGATTGCCCGGATGATTGAAGAAGGACGAGAGTGTGTTGACGTTGTCCAGCAGCTCACGGCGATGCGGGCGGCAGCTGATAGCTTATGTGTCGAGCTGGTGCAGGCGATGCTGGAGCGGTGCTTCCTGGACGGGTCGCCCCCATCACCACAACAGCTGGCTCGGGTGCTGAAGGCGGTCGTGCGCGGTGGAAGGTGAAGAGGGGGTGCCGCGGTGCGGTACGGATTCCTGATTGACCAACGCAAGTGCATCGGTTGTCATGCCTGCACCGTGGCCTGTAAGTCGGAGAACTTGGTGCCGCTCGGAGTCTACCGCACGTGGGTGAAGTATGTCGAAAAAGGGACGTTCCCGTACACGCGACGGTCCTTCACGGTGCTGCGCTGCAATCACTGTGATGACGCCCCCTGCATCACTATTTGTCCGACGAAGGCACTCTTCCGTCGCCCGGATGGAATTGTGGACTTCGACCAGTCGCGCTGTATTGGCTGCAAATCCTGCATGCAGGCGTGCCCCTACGATGCGATCTACATTGATCCAATTACCCACACGGCGGCGAAGTGCAACTACTGCAGCCATCGAGTCGATCAAGGGCTGCTGCCGGCATGTGTCGTTGTGTGCCCGGAGAAGGCGATTATCGCAGGTGACCTCGATGACCCAACGAGTGAGATCCACCAGCTGGTGGCGCGGGAGGCCGTGAGTGTGCGGAAACCCGAACAAGGGACGCGACCCAAACTGTTCTATCTGGGTGCTGACGAGGGGAGCCTCACGCCAGAGGTCCAAACACGGGAGAGCGGGTACTTGTGGGCGGAGGTGCGCCCCGATGGTCGTCCGGATGAGGCAGTGCGGGGAGCGGAGTTCCTGCCGGGGCCTGCCGATGCGCGGGTGGCCTACGATGTGTGGCATCCCAAGCCGTGGGGGTGGAAGGTCGCGAGCTATCTCTGGACGAAGTCGGTGGCGAGCGGAACTCTTGCAGTGGCTGGTCCACTTCTCGCTCTGGGTGCGCTCAACGAACGGCCGGTCTTCCAGCTTGGTGCACCGTTGGTCGGACTCATTTTCGTGACGCTCACAGCACTGCTCTTGATCTGGGATCTGAAGCGACCGGAACGCTTCTGGTACCTGCTGGTGAAGCCGAACCCAACCTCATGGTTGGTCTGGGGTGGTTACATCCTGCTGTTGTTTGGAGTGCTGGCCTTTGGGTGGGCTGTAACGGCTTTGCTGGGAATGAGCACCTTTGAGAGTTTGCTGCGCTGGTTTGGACTTCCAGTTGGGATTGCTGCGGCGGGTTACACTGCGTTCCTTTTTGGGCAAGCGGAGGGGCGGGATTTCTGGCAGAGTCCGCTTTTGCTCCCGGTGCTCTTGGCGCAAGCGGCGGTGGCAGGTGCAGCGAGCTTGTTGTTGCTGGGTGCGTTGGGCGGTGCGTCGTTCGGGGAAGCCGGCTGGCTGGCGATCGTGCTGGTCGGAGGGCTGGTGGTGCTGGTGGTATTGGTGACCAGCGAGCTACTCTCCCCACATCCAAACTTGCATGTAGCGAAGACGGTGGAACTGTTGACGCACGGGCCGTACCGTCGGGAGCTTCTGCTGTTCGGGTTGGGCATCGGGGTGGTGGTACCGCTGGTGGCGCTGGCGGTCGGCTGGGTGAGCGGGGTGCTTGCAGAGTGGAGCGTCCTTGCAGCAATAGCAGCGTTGATCGGGCTCTGGAGTTACGAGCGGATCTGGGTGAGCGCTGGGCAGGACGTCCCGCTCAGTTAGGGGGTGACGGCAATGCAGCAGAAGGCGAGTGGGACGACGGTGGTGCGACCGCAGGCACGGGCGGTGCGTGAGCCGTTTGTGCCGGAGCGGACGAGTGGACTCGCGAGTTACCCACCGCTGGAGCGTTGGGACGATTGGGAAGAACGCGGACCGGATGGGAGAACACGGCGGTACTTTCTGATTCCCACCGTCTGTTTCAACTGTGAAGCAGCCTGTGGACTTTTGGCGTACGTCGACAAAGAGACGTTGGACATCCGGAAGCTGGAGGGGCACCCCTTGCATCCGGGGAGCCGCGGGCGGAACTGTGCCAAAGGGCCGGCGACGATCAACCAAGTGAAGGATCCGGAGCGGATCCTCTATCCACTCCGCCGTGTCGGGCCGCGCGGTTCCGGGAAATGGGAACGAGTGAGCTGGGACGTGGTGCTCGACGACATCGCTGGGCGGATGCGCCAGGCGTTCCTGGAGGGACGGCACAATGAGGTGATGTACCACGTGGGACGGCCTGGTGAGGACGGCTTCATGGAGCGGGTGCTGTGGTCGTGGGGAGTGGACGGGCACAACTCGCATACCAATGTCTGCTCCTCAGGTGGGCGGTTTGGCTATGCCGTTTGGATGGGAGCCGATCGTCCCTCACCTGACCACGCAAACGCCCGCTTCATCTTTTTGGTGAGTGCTCACCTTGAGAGCGGTCACTATTTCAATCCGCATGCCCAGCGCATCATGGAAGCGAAGCAGCGAGGGGCGAAGCTGGCGGTGATGGATCCGCGCCTCTCGAACACGGCAGCGATGGCTGACTACTGGCTGCCGGCAGCTCCTGGTACCGAGGCGTTTGTGCTGTTGGCGATCGCCAACGTGCTCATCCAGGAGGAGTGGTTCGATCGAGAGTTTGTGCGGCGCTGGACAAACTGGGATGAGTATCTGCGTGTGGTACATCCAGGGTGCCCGGTGACATTTGAGGAGTTTGTGGCGCGTCTCAAGGAGATTTATGCGCGGTATACCCCGGAGGCGGCGGAGCAACTGAGCGGGATTCCGGCGGCCACCATTGTGGAGCTGGCGCGGGAGTTGGCGCGGGCAGCACCGGCGATCTCGACGCATAACTGGCGGGCGGCGGCGGCTGCACATCTCGGCGGTTGGACAGTTCCGCGGGCGCTTTTCTTTCTGAATGTCCTCACCGGGAGTGTGGGAACACCTGGTGGGACACAACCAAACATCTGGGACAAGTTTGTACCGAGGCCGTTCAAAGAACCGCCACGACAAAAGGTGTGGAACGAGCTGACGTGGCCGAAGGAGTATCCGCTGGCACATCACGAGATGAGTTTCCTCTTACCGCATTTCTTGAAAGAAGGTCGTGGGAAGCTCGCGGTCTACTTTACACGGGTCTACAACCCGGTCTGGACGAATCCTGACGGATTTACCTGGATCGAAGTGCTGCAAGACGAGTCGCTGATTGAGCTTCACGCGTGTCTGACCCCGACCTGGAGTGAGACCGCCTGGTATGCCGACTATGTGCTGCCGATGGGGCACGGACCAGAGCGGCACGATACATTCTCCTATGAGACGCATGCCGCTCGTTGGATCGGTTTTCGGCAGCCAGTACTGCGGGTAGCTCGGGAGAAGCTTGGGCAGTCGGTGCAGTACACGTATGAGGCAAACCCGGGTGAAGTTTGGGAAGAGAACGAGTTTTGGATGGAGCTCTCCTGGCGAGTGGACCCGGATGGGTCGTTGGGGATTCGGCAGTATTATGAGTCGCCCTACCGACCAGGACAGAAGATAACGGTCGATGAATACTACCAGTGGATCTTTGAGAACTCGATTCCCGGGCTTCCGGAAGCGGCAGCGGCAGAAGGGTTGACACCCCTGCAGTACATGCGGCGGTATGGTGCCTTTGAGATAGAGCTGCAACGATATCGGCAGTACGAGGATCCGGTGCCTCCCGAGGAATTGGCGCAGTCCTGGATCGATCCAGAGAATGGGCGGATCTGGACGACCGCGCCAGCGCCACACAACCCGAACATGGTGCCAGTCCCAGCGGAGCCACCTGGACCACATGGGCGCTGGGCGGGTGTGATGGTGGACGGTGAGCCGAAACGGGGATTCCCAACGCCGTCCGGGAAGCTCGAGTTCTTTTCACGGACACTTTATGAGTGGGGCTGGCCGGAGTATGCCATTCCCTGCACGATTGAGAGTCATGTCGCTCCCTCGCAGATCGATCGATCCAAGGGGGAGATGGTGCTGCTACCGAACTTCCGCGTGCCGACGCTCATCCATACGCGCTCAGGGAATGCAAAGTGGCTGAACGAGCTCACTCATTCGAATCCGCTTTGGCTCCATCCCAGTGATGCCGAGCGGATTGGTGTGCGCACGGGCGATCTGGTGCGCGTGGAGACGGAGATCGGCTACTTTGTCGACCGTGTCTGGGTGACTGAGGCGATCCGTCCCGGAGTTGCAGCCTGCTCCCACCATCTGGGGCGGTGGCGGCTGGCTGAGGGGACAGGGGGTGAGCGCTGGACCACGGCACTCGTGAACATCGAGCGTCTCCCGGACGGAAGGTATCGGCTGCGACAGCAACATGGGGTGCGGCCGTTTGCGAGCGAGGATCCAGATTCGCAGCTGGTGTTCTGGAGCGATGCTGGTGTGCACCAGAATCTCACGTTCCCGGTGCAGCCGGATCCAATAAGCGGGCAGCACTGCTGGCACCAGAAGGTGCGGATCGTGAAGGCAGGGCCGGATGACCGGTATGGCGACGTGGTCGTCGACACCAGGAAGTCGATGGAGGTGTATCGGCGGTGGCTGGCGATGACGCGGCCAGCGCCTGGTCCGGGCGGTTTGCGGCGCCCACTCTGGATGTTGCGACCGTATAAGCCGGATCCGAGCGCCTATCGGATCGATAGCCCAACCGGGCGAGGCGATGCGTCACGGGGCGTCGGTTCCAGCTGAGGGCGGGCTAGGAGCTGCGACGTACGGAACAAGCTGGCGATCGATAAGCCGGTAGATTCGGCGGTCCGGAAAGGCAGCCGCGAGTTCCGCGTTGCGCGGGCCGAGGTCGTGGGCGTAGAGGACCGGCGAGTCGAGGAGTGGGCTATTACGGACAAAGAACGGGGCGTACTGGGTCCAGTGCGTAACTGGGAGCAGGACGAGCGCTCGGGAGGACACCTGCGCTGCGACACTCCGAGCGGGTTCAGCGTGGATGTCATACCAACCGCGATAGCTCTGCCACCAGGGGAGAGCGGTTCCGAAGATGCCCCACAAAAGGAGCCCAACAAAGGCGAGGACTCCCAGGACTTCAACGGCCGCGGGGAGCTCAGACCGTAGCGTGAGGAAGCGCCAGACCCAGTGCGCGGCGGTGACGATATGGGAGAGTCCACGGGCAGACAGTAAGACGATCGCCCCAAGTGCCTCGTAGTAGTACCGCGGGCCATACATCTGTCCAGCAGTCCAGTAGGCGAGGTGAACGCTGATCAACGAGCAGACCTGAGCGGTGAGTAGCAGGTCCCAGACCGCCTGACCAAGACGGACTCGGCGAGTAGGCACGAGGGGCAGCCAGTACGCGGTAAGCCGGAGGAGGGCGACGGCGATGGCAAGCAAAGCCGGGAGAAGATCGAATCGACCTGGCCACCCGAAAAGGACCTCCTCCAAGAGCCGCAGGTTAAAGCGGGTGTTCAGTATGCCGCTATCAAGCGTGTGTCCTTGGCCGGGGCCGGTGCCAGGACCAAAACCGACCTTGTCAAAGGACCACCAGAGTTCGTATCCGAAGGTCAGGGAATTGCCAGTTGTGTACTGATTGTAGGCAAGCAGTGCCGCCGAGCCGAGAAGTCCACCAGCGGCAAAGAAGAGACCGACCGGGCGCCACGCCGGAACCCGCCAGAATCGCCATGCGGCCCACAAGATAAAGGGAAGGGTCACGCCGAGCGCAGTGAGTGGGCGGGCCAGGACAAGCAGGCCGATGGCGAGTGCCCCAGGGAGGGCACGCAGTATGGTCGGGCGCTCGAGGGAGATAGCGAAGGAAAAGACAAAGAGGAGCGTCAAGGCCAGACACACCGTGTGCGCCATGAAGGACGCTGCCTGGAGCAGGAAGAATGGGGATATGACGAGGAGTGTCCCCGCAAGGAGACCAGTGGTTTGATCGTAGATCCGATGTGCGAGTGCGACGATGAGCACAACGGAGAACGCCGCGGCGAGTGCGTTCACGAGCGGTGGGTAACCCACGAGCACACCAAGAGCAAGCACAAGCGGATAGCCGGGTGGATATTTACCGAACCACATTCCATCGCGGACGAGCACGAACGGAATCCAGAAAGCTTCCGGCAGGGGTGGCGCGGGAGCGACCAGGTAGCCACGAGCGAGTGTTGCGGCCTGGAAAAGAAAAGCGACCTCGTCCTCGGTATGTGGGAGACCTTCGAAGACAACTCGATTGAGGGTCAGCGTCACGGCAAGAGCTGTGCCCGAGAGGAGAAACACCACAGAGGAAAGGGTGCCTCTGAGCATTCCAATAAGGCGCATCGCAATCACCCCTCCCACCCGGGGACACACGGGTGCGTTTTGAGCGAGCGCGAGTATAGTGCATGGGGTCTGCGGACTGCGCATGGTGTCGCGGTGGTCCGACTGAGGGGGGCTGCCAGGTGTCGCAGCCTGGTCGCACCACGGGTGATAGGAGTTACGACTGCAGCACGGGCGGATGCACAGGAATCACAAGCTGGACCGTAGAACCACCATGTGCAGGGATGAGTCTTTGACGAGGCGTTTGCTTGACAGGAATGCAAGGGGCGTATACCCTGAGCCTGTCGGTGTATGGTGGGAGACCGATGCGCAGAACGCGGCGGGGGCTCAGTACCCTCGCCGACTGTGGCTCGGAGTACGGGGGAGTAGGATGCCGTACGTCTATCTGGATCATGAAGCCGATATCGGGCTTGAAGCAACCGGGGAACGTTTGGAGGAGGCTCTTCGTGACGGGGTGCAAGGACTCCTCGCACTCCTTGTCGATCCTGAGACGGTGGAGCCGCGAGAGGCGGTGCCGGTGCAGGCGAGTGGCGACGACCCTGGGGCTCTCTATGTCGCACTTCTGAACGCCGTGCTGGCCGCGGTCGACCTCCATGGGATGTTCTTCCGTGATTTCGAGCTGACTCGGCTCGACCGTGTCGATGATCACTGGGTGGCCGAAGGTACGCTCTACGGCGAGCCGATTGACCTAGAACGCCATGCGGTGGAGATCGAGGTCAAGGCAGCGACCTACGGTGGACTCCTCGCTGAGCAGACTGATACGGGCTGGCGACTCCGCTGTGTCCTGGATCTGTGACTGCGGATCGCTGGCAGCGAATACAGGGAGGGATGACGATGAGCACAGCCTTGAATGTGCGGAAGATTCACGAGTATCTCTTTGAAATTCCGCCGCACGGGAAGATGCGGGTACCAGCTCGTCTTTATCTTGACGAGCGTTCATTACGCGAGCTTCTGGAGAACCAGAGCTCCGAAGAATGGAACGCGATCCGACAACTGGAGAATGTCGCCTGCCTTCCGGGAATCGTGAAGGCAGCCCTCGCGATGGCCGATGTCCATCCCGGCTACGGCTTCCCGATTGGTGGAGTGGCGGCGTTCGATCCCAAAGCAGGTGGAGTGATCAGCGTCGCCGGCGTCGGCTTTGACATCAACTGCGGTGTGCGTTGTCTGCGGACACATCTGACACGGAGCGACCTGGCCGGGAAGGAGGAGAAGCTGGCCGACACGATGTACGAGGTGATCCCGGCGGGACTCGGGAGTACGGGGGAATTAAAGCTTTCCCCCAAGGAGATTGACCGAGTGCTGCGTGAAGGGGCGCGCTATGCGGTGCGTCTCGGTTACGGTCGAGAAGAGGATCTCGAGTACATCGAAGAGCATGGGCAGCTGAGCGATGCCGATCCTTCGGTGGTGAGCCATACGGCAAAGCAGCGACAGATGGCACAGGTAGGGACGCTCGGCTCAGGGAACCACTATGTCGAGGTGCAAGTTGTCGACCAAATCTACAATGCGCGGGCAGCTGAAGCGTTCGGGCTGGAACTTGGGCAGATCGTGATCATGCTCCATACAGGGAGCCGGGCACTTGGGCACCAGATAGGGACGGACTATTTGCCGTTCTTAGAGAAGGCGACACGGAAGTACGGGATCGAGGTGCCCGATCGCGAGCTCGTCTGCGCGCCGATCGAGAGTCCGGAGGGGCAGCAGTACTTTCGAGCCGTCATGGCTGGGGCCAACTGCGCGTTCGCTAACCGGCAGGTACTGACACACCTGGTGCGCCAAGCGTTCTGGAAGGCGTTGCGGGTGCCGGAGACCGCGATCGAGACGCTCTACGAGGTGGCGCACAACACGGTGAAGTGGGAAGTGCACGAGGTTGATGGGGAGCGACGTCGTCTCCTTGTGCACCGCAAGGGATCAACACGCGCGTTTGGCCCGGGACGGCCAGAACTCCCAGAACGGTACCGGGCGGTGGGGCAGCCGGTGCTGGTTGGCGGGACGATGGGGACGGCGAGCTATATCCTGGTGGGAACCGAGCAGGGGATGCGGGAGACGTTTGGGACGGCGCTCCACGGGGCAGGACGCGCCAAGTCTCGTCGGCAGGCAAAACGCCAGTACCCGGCCGAACGGATCGTGGAGCAGCTGCGCAAGCAAGGGATCATCGTGCGGGCGCACGGCAAGGCATCGATCAGCGAGGAGGCCCCCGGCGCTTATAAGGACGTGGAGCATGTGGTCGACGTGATGTGCAACGCTGGGATTGTGGCGCGCGTTGCCCGGCTCCGCCCGATCATCTGTTTGAAGGGGTGAGTAGGATGACGGGCGACCGCCGAATGGCGTTCCTCTTTGATCTCGACGGGACGCTGGTCGATTCAGTCTATCAGCATGTCGTCGCGTGGCGTGAGGCGCTGGAAGCGATCGGGATTGAGCTCTCGATATGGCGGATTCACCGACGGATCGGGATGAGCGGTGGCCTCTTCCTGGCTGGCCTGTTGCGGGAGACTGGGCGAGCAGTGACCCCTGAGGAGATTCGCCGAGTGCAGCAGGTGCATGCCGAGACCTACGGGAGGCTACTCGGCCAGGTGCGACCGTTGCCAGGAGCGCGGGAGCTCCTCGAGGAATTGACGCGGATGGGCATCCCGTGGGCGATTGCGACGAGCGGTCGGCTCGAGAGTGCGCGCAAGACGGTGGCGGTGCTTGGGCTCGACGCAGAGCGGATTCCCTTGGTGACGCGCGATCACGTGCGGCATGCTAAGCCGGATCCGGATCTTTTCTTGGCGGCAGCGGAGCTCCTGCGCGTCGACATCGGTGAGGCGGTGGTGGTAGGCGACAGCGTGTGGGACATGCTGGCTGCGCGCAGGGCGCGGGCGCTGAGTGTCGGGTTACTCTCCGGAGGGTACGGAGCGGGGGAGCTGCTTGAGGCGGGAGCGTATCGAGTGTATGACGATCCGGCTGATCTCTTGCGGCACCTTGACGAGGTGGGTGTCCGAGCAGGGGATTATGAATGGACACTGGAGGAAGGTGCTCGGACGAGCGAGTGAGGCCATCTGCGGACTCCGGTCATGCAGACAGGTGCTTCGACGTTCCGTGGATCTGTAGGAGCTCTCTCACACTTGCCTTCTGCAGAATCTGCCTTATCGGTCACGGGCGCTCGCCAGTCGAGCGCCCGCGGGGTCTCCAGCACGCAGAAGCTGGACGGTCGCTCAAGGGTTAGCCCATCGGAGAACAGACCCAGTGTCTTGTGGGCGTCGTGAGCCCCGCATGGCGTTAGGCGCGCGAGAATGACGGGCGATCTGTGGTCTGGCGGGGCAGGGTTTGATGTAGCGGGTATCGTACCTGCTGGCAGTAGAGTCGGTGGGCGGAGAGAGGAGCATGCGGACGATCAGGGCAGCAGTGTTGCGCTGACGGTTCGATGAGCGGGTGGCGATATTGGGCGCTGGCGCCGGTGAGGGAGACCATGCTCGTAGTTATGCAGGAGAAGCGGTGGGTGGAGACGATAGCGATCGTGTAGCTGAGGCGCTACTGAGTCGGGTGAATACCGTACGATGGTGATAACTCGGGTGCACCGGTGACTGCCGTTGTCAACGTGGTTAATCCGACCCGGTGCCGGGGTCACAGTGCTCTGCTTCCTGGCGTGGCGAGGCGTGGTGCTTGTGCAGCGGTCACCAAGGCCTGCGTACCACCTGCTCCGAGTGGCGGTAATCAACGTCGACCCCGCGGCGACGCTCCACCGGAGCGTCGGACGAGCCATCAGGTGGCACCTGAGGGGTAGAGAAGCTCATAGTCGTTAGTACGGCGAGGGAAAGAGAGCATGAGTCGAGGCTCCTCAGGCTGCCAATGGAACTCAACGAGGACGGGCACCGAGCGAAGGACACGCGGCTGCTGTGGCTCGTCTAGTTCAAGGTAAAGCGTCTTGTTCTCAGCGAGTGGTGCGAGCAGCGTGCGGAAGTCGGTTGGCAGCCCGTCCAGCGAAAGCTCGAGGCCGAGGATCCGGCCTTCGTCAGCGACGTCGAGGATGCCGCAGAGCACAGTGACGAGTGGACTGCTCGAGGAGCACGACGACGGTGCATTCGGAACGTCAAGAGCAAGGACGAGGCGGTCACTGAGCGGGTCGTGGCAGAGATGCACGTGCTGTCTCCCTTTTCCGAGCAGCATTGTGCCCGGTCGCAAGGGTAGCATCATGCGAGTGGGAAGCAGGAGTGGAGAGGGGCTGTTGTGAGCTGGTACGAGCGGGCAATCCGACCGCTTCTGTTTCGGTTGGATCCCGAGTTTGCGCACGGTTTGGCGATTGAAGGGCTCGGAGTCGTCGGGCGACTTCCTGGGGGACCGGGGTTACTTCGTCGGCTGGCTGGTGCACCGGTGGATGAGCGGCTGCGGGTCGACTTTGGGCCGCTCTCGTTCCCAAACCCGCTAGGGCTAGCGGCGGGGCTGGACAAGAACGGGGTAGCGGTGGCGGGGTGGTTTGCCCTCGGATTTGGGACAGTCGAAGTGGGTACGGTGACGCCATGCCCGCAGCCCGGAAACCCGCGGCCGCGGCTCTGGCGGTTTCCTGAGCAGGAGGCGCTGGTCAATGCGTTGGGCTTTCCGAGTGCTGGAGCAGCGGCCGTGCGCGAGCGGCTTCTCGGTCGACGGTTTCCCGGACCGATAGGGATCAACTTGGGGAAGAACGCTGCAACGCCTCTGGAGCGAGCAACGGAGGACTACTGTGCAGTGCTGGCCGCGTTGTGGGACGTGGCGGACTATGTGACCGTGAATGTCAGCTCGCCGAATACGCCGGGATTGCGGACATTGCAAGAGGTTGAGCGTTTGGAACCGGTGTTGGAGGCGGTTCAGGCGACAAACCGCCAGCTCGCGTCATTGCGTAGAGCGATGCTACGTCCGGTCCTGGTCAAGGTCTCGCTTGACCTCGAGCCTGCGGCACTGGTCGACCTCATCGCGCTGCTTGAGGCGTGTGGCGTTACGGGACTGATATTGGGAAATACGAGTACTGACCCATTGCTCCGTCCTCCCGGCGCGGAACATCTACCCGGAGGGGTAAGCGGGAAGCCGCTCCGTCGGCGGGCGGCGGAGCTCCTGACGCGGGCGGCTGAGATCGCAGGGGAGCGCCTGTTGCTCGTGAGCGTGGGCGGAGTGATGACCGTAGAGGACGCGATCGAGCGTCTGCGGCTTGGGGCGCACCTGGTACAAGTGTGTACTGGATTGGTGTACCGTGGGCCGGGGTTTCCAGGCGCGATCCTCCGCGCCTTACTGGCTTCTCTGGACGAGGATGGTCTTCCCTCCGTCAGGCTCTTACGTGGCCGGTGAAGGCCCGGAATTATGTTCGGGTTGGCGCGGCAGCGGGGGTGAGGTGTTCCAGTGGGCGTCCACGCGTCTCTTCGCCGAGGAGCAGGACATTCCCCGCGATGACGAAGAACACTGCCATGAAGAGCGCGAACACCGCGGGTTGGGAGAGTCCACCGCTGCTCAGGAGCCAGGGGGTGAGGTAGGGGGCAATGATCCCAGCAATACGACCAAAGCTCGCGGCTGCACCAGAACCAAAGCCGCGGAGCGTGGTTGGATAGAGTTCTGGTGTAAAGGTGTAGACGACCCCCCAAGCGCCGAGATTGAAAAACGAGAGGAGGCAGCCCCAGAGAACGAGGATTGGGGCAGTACCGGCGTTGCCGAGCAACCAGGAGGCCAGCGCAGAACCGAGGAGATAGGCGACGAGCGTGGGCTTGCGTCCCCAGCGATCGACGAGGTACGCAGCAGAAAAGTAGCCCGGGATCTGTGCGAGCGTGGTGATGAAGACGTAGGAGAAGCTGCGGGCAACAGTAAGGCCGCGTTCGACGAGGAGCGAGGGGAGCCAAGTGAAGACGCCATAGTAGGCGAAGACGATGCCGAACCACAGGATCCAGAGCATCAGAGTCCGGCGCAGGAGCTGGCGGCTCCAGAGCAGACCGAATTGCTCCAGGAAAGAGGGACGCTGTGGAACTGGTGTCGTGGCGACGGGGGCCGGAGCGACGCCGGCAGCGCGCTCGAACTCGCGCAGAACGGCAAGCGCCTCCTCGTGACGTCCCACAATGTCGAGGTACCGCGGTGACTCCGGGAGACGACGGCGGAGATACACAGCGCTGAGTGCCGGTAGAGCGCCGATCAGAAAGGCGACACGCCAACCCCAGGAAGGGAGCTGCGGAACGACAAGGAGCCCGATAATCGCGGCGAGGATCCAGCCGTAGGCCCAGAAACTCTCGAGAATGACCAGAAGACGACCACGGTGGCGGGCCGGAGCAAACTCGCTCACCAATGCCGCTGCAACCGGGAGTTCACCGCCGAGGCCGATGCCGGTGAGGAAGCGGAAGAGGAGCAGCGATGAGAAGTTCCAGGAGAGCGCGCTGAGGAAGGTGCCCAAGCTATAGAGCAGCAAGTTGGCGAGGAAGAGGGTGCGGCGACCGTAGCGGTCCGCGAGGCGTCCGGCAAGGAGGGCGCCGAGGAACATGCCCAGGAATCCGGCACTGGCAACGAGACCAAGCTGGGGGCGTGAAAGATCCCAGTCCCGTCCGAGGCTCACCAGGACGAAGGCGACCAGTCCCACGTCCATCGCATCGAACATCCAACCAAGCCCACTCAGCAGGACAATCCGCCAATGTTCCCGGCTCAGCGGGAGTTCATCGAGTCGTTGGCTGAGCGTCAGCATTTGCCTGCATCCTCAACGATCAGCAGCCTGCCTCCCGGTACCAGGGTACTCGGCAGAGGGGTCGACCGAAAGGGGCATTTGCCAGCATCGTGAACAGAGGCGGAACCGTTCTTTGGGGAAGCACTCGTTCGATCGAATTGGGTGTTGCTCGCGAGTCCAAAGCGACTGTGCCGCACAGCAGTGTCGAGCGATCATGCCGGTGCCAGATGGTGGTGGTGCGGCTAACCGCAAAGCCCTTGCCGCTCCTGCGGTCAGGCGGCTGGGGAGCGCTCCGCAACCGAGGAGGTTTCGCTCAACGAACATACCAGAGGTCTGGATGTATGGAGAGGGCAATGACTGCTGGCGGAGCAGGAGTACCTTGGGAGGAGCAGGAGGTGTTCTGCGCTGCGCCGGCTGTCATGTCCTCTCGACCGCTGGAGGACGTTCTTGCCTCGTGTGCGGCGAGCTGGCCACTCGAGTCGTTGTGTGGTAGGGCTCGCACCATTGCGCGACGTGCGGTATGATGACGTTGCTTTCCATTGGGGACGTGTGACTGCCAGGATGATGAGATGGGGAGTGCGAGGGAACAGGAGCTCGGGCAACTCGCACGGGAAGCGGGGGATGGCTGGTTGCTGCTTGCGCAGCTCGCACGGGTGATTGTGCTCGCGGTGCGTGCGCAGCTCGCGCTGGAGGTCGGAATCGGGCCTGGCGTGGTCACGGCATGGATTGCCGATGCGCTCGAGCGCACCGGAGGGCACTTGGTGGCGCTCGAGTGGAAAAGTGAAACGATTGAGCGTGTTGTGGAACGACTGGACGCACTGGGGCTGGCGGAGCGCGTGCAAATCCTGGAGGGGGACGCGCACCAGACGATCCGCACGGTGGCAGGTCCGATCGACGTTCTGTGGTTGGCGGCGGAACGCTCTGGGTATGCGGACTACCTCAGAGCAGTGAAGGGAAAGTTGCGGCCAGGCGCAGCGGTGATCGCAGAAGGGATGGCGAATGAGGGTACGCGTGCGTTGCGTGAAGAGCTCTCGAGGGAGGGGGAGTTTGTGACCGTCGAACTTCCGGTACGCGGCAGCGCTTTGATTGGGATCTACTGGCCGGAACGTGTGCGGGCGCTAAGCTCGTGAAGGGAGGGTACTGCGGATGCCAATCTATGTGATGTTGAGCAGTCTGACCGATGACGGGATGGAGACGTTGCACAAGCACCCTGAACGAATCAAGGAAGTGAATGCGGAGGTTGAACGGTTCGGGGTGAAAGTGTTGCACCAGTGGGCCGTGCTCGGGCCGTACGACTTCGTCAACATTGTGGAGGCGCCGGACAACGAGACCATCGCGCGGGTCTCAGTGGAGCTCGGTGCACGGGGAACCGTCAAGCTGATGACAATGCCAGCCATCCCAATCGATGACTTCATCGCGCGGTTGAGACAGGGGCAAGAGGAAGAAGAGGAAGAAGAGGATGATGAGGAGGACTAGGTCCCTGTGTCCGCAGAACGCTGAGGGGTGATGTAGACCGGTAAAAGAAGCAGCGGACGGAGCGAGATTCGTGCTCGCTCCGTTTCGTGTTCTGGAAGGAACAACTGATCTGGCTCGGACGATCGAGCCCGCGTAAGTCCGTGTAGCGCTGAGAATACTTTGGGGACGATGTATGGTGCTCAGCCGAATTGTCTTCACTCGGAGTCTGGGGCGCTCGGCACTAGGACAACGGTGTTCCGGAAGGTATCGGTGACCTTTTGGTAGTCCACGATGAAGTTTGCTGTGCCCCTGACGATGAGATCTTTGACGATCGCCTGACCATGAACGGCGGTTCCATACGGATTTCCGTGCATGGTAACCTGAGAGCATGGAGCGTAGAAAAGACCGCGGACGTAAAACTCACCGTTACCCTGACTGTCGAAGATGGAGCAGTTGGCGATCCACACGGCAAGGCCGGCGAGACCACCGGCGTACGGTGCGTTCTCCGGCGCTTCGAGGTGTAGCTCGCCGTTTTTCGGATCGATGATGCCGCCGGAACCAGTCACGTAGAGCATGACGCCTTGGCTTTCGAGTCGCGTATTGGTATTCCCGAGCTCGAGCCGCGTCCCATCCAGGATTGCGACTGGAGCCGATCCCGTGGGGGTGCTGTCGCGAACAAAGCGGATAATGCGTGCTTGTGTACAAGGCCCGCCACCCTGTCCGCGAGGAAGATCCCGCGGTAGCTCCAAGTTGTGGTAGAGCCCGGGACCAAGCACCACGGTCTCTGCGCACGGTGGGAGTGGTCGACAGACAAGGGGTCCGGCATAGTTCTCGCATGTTCGGCGGTACTCATAGTGGATGTCGTTCAGCGAGGGTGGACGAACGCGTCCGGCGAGGGGATCGGGGACGTAATCACCGAGTTCGGCGTTCAGACAGTCGTATTGCCAGGTGCCGTTTTGGTTGATGGTCCCAGCTGCATCGATGCAACCGTCGACGATGAAGGTGACTGTACCGCGGGTATCGATTGCCGCATTCGACCGAACGCTGGCACCGCGACCGCTGGGGCCACGTCCACGTACATAGATGTCGGTGGTGCCGTTGGCATAGATGCCAGGATCGGTGATGAGATCCTCGAGTGCAAGGAGCGCGTATTCCCCGGGCGCCTGGGTGATGCGTGCGGTGGCACGAGCGCTGACCCGCAAGGTATCGGTGCCCAGCACCGGGAGGAAGAAAAGCGGGACACTGCGGTCAAGACGAACGCGGACTGTGTCGGGTCGCTGGACGGATATTGCGTCCGGAGGGATCGGCCCAGGGAAGCCGTTGGCTGCTGCGTAGGTCGTCGCGACCTGTATCACCTGGGGATCAGTTGCAGTGCGCTTGAGGAGCTCGCGGGCGCCGGCGAGTGCGGCGGCATCCACAGCGTTCTGTGTGAGGCGGCGTTGGCTGTAGAGGTACGCGGCATCAGTGCCGAGCGCGGCGAAGCCAAGGAGAGGGACCAGCAGGAGCGCGAGGAGTGGTAGCACTTGTGCTGGTAGCTGATGGCGCATCGGTGGCCCCCTAGTAATGGACGATCATCGTGCTGCTTGCGCGCAGAGTGATACTTCCGGCGGGGAATGCGAAGCCGACGAGCGGTCGGAAGGGATAACTAAGTTCCACTGTCACCTGCTCACCAGGTGCCAGTGAGCCCTGAAGGGTTACGGTGACACGTTCGGCGTCTGGGATAGAGAGTCGTTGCACGACGTGATCGCGAACGGTGCTCGTCGTCGCCATCTGGCACGGCGGGTTTTGGGCACAGAGTTCGCCGTGGACAGCGGCGTAGCGTGCCCCTTCGCGGGCGGCATTGGCGAGCTCGCTATACACATAGAAGGCCCAGCCGGACTCCATGATGCCGAAGATGAACAAGAAGAGCACAGGAGCCACGATCGCGAACTCGACGAGATTTTGACCGGTTCGAACGACGCGGCGCATCATGGGAGCACCCTCATCTCGGCGGTTCGACGAATGACGAGTTGGTCGGTAAGTCGTTCGCCAGTAAGTGGTAGAGGCACTGGCAGGAGCGTCCGGGTGGACAGGCTGGCGGTGACCCGGACGGCCTCTGGCTTTCCGTTCTGGTAGATCACGCTCGAGGTCACCACGGGCTGGCTGCCGAAGAGGAGCGGTAGTCCGGTGGCTTGGTACTCGGCCAGGGCAGCGGCCTGGATACCGGCGGTATCGGTGGCATTGGCCGTGGAGAGCGAGCCATAGTGAGCCCCCTCACGTGCCACATTCGTCAGGGCGATGCCAGCGTAGAGCAGACGCCCATAGTCGACGACTGCAGCGAGGACGAGCAACAACACCAGAAGGCCGAGTGTGAACTCGACCAGTGATTGGCCAGCTTGCCCTCGGGCGCGGTCTCGTGCCACGGCGGAAGCCCTCTCGCGCACGCCCATGCAGAGAAAAGGATCGGCTGCGCGGCGTGCGGTGGGTAGAGTCGTTCGTACCCACGTCGGTGGCCTAAGGGCGGGAGCAAGAGGCTATTCGATGAGCCAGACGGCTGGGCGAGTGATCATGACATGCTCCACTCGTTCCACGCGGATGTTTGTATTCCCGTTCGTCGCAAAGCGATAGACGATCAGCTGTCCCCGAGCCCAGGTACCAGACGCGTTGCCGCTGAGTTCGAGTGTCCCAGCTGGGAGATAGAGGATGCCGTTGACTTGTGCTCCACTTTTTCCAACCATACGCAAGGTTTGAGCATTGCCGCGAGCTTGGAAGATGACAAGGCCAGGTTGCATACCAGGATAGGGAAGTCTCGTGGGATCAGTGACGCCGCTGAGAACATATCGAGTATTTCCAACCACGTCGAAGGCTGAACCGGGACCGAAGAAGAACAGGACGTCTTGGCCGGTCACCGTCTGGTTGCCTTGGAGGCGAAAGGTTCCACCATCAAAGTAGTAGAGGCCGGGCGGAATAACGGAATCGGTGTTGCCTGTCAGGGCGAAGTCCGAGTTGTCCAAATAGACAAGGACGTCACATGGGAGGACATTGTGGAGGCCAAAGTTCCCCTGGACGGCAAAGGAACTATTCCGGAAGAAAAGATGGAACTCTTGCCCAGAGCCGGAACAGCTGGTTGGTTGTCCTTGGAAGACGAGCCGAACATTTCCGCCGATGGCGAACGAGCTACTTTCGAAGACATAGGTTCCGGGTGCCAGTGTGACTGTCGCGTTGCCACCAACCGAGAAGCCGTTTCGGAAGTAATAGAAACCAGGACCGAGTGAGACGGAGCCGTTGCCACTATACGAGACCTGTCGGTCGAACTGATAGGTTCCGCCGGGGAAGATGAGCGACCCGTTGCCGCTGTAGCTGACAGCGCTGCTGTAGCGTCCCGGTGGGCAGGTCATCATGTTGCCGGAGGTCGTGCAATTCGCTGCCGCACCACCAGGGGCTGAGGGGACGGTGGGTCGCGGCGGCTCGGGCATCGTCGCAAGGGGGTCGTCGACTGGTGTAACGCCGGAACGCACGCCCTGTCCGGCCAGGAAACGGCAGTTGCCGGTCTGTGAGAATGAAAGTGCGGCGTCGACGGTGCCATCGGCTTGGAAGGTTCCATTGCCGACACAACGCATGCCGCCGTTCGACATCGCGCTTCCGCCTACGATCCGTACCCCAACGTTCCCGATGAGGTTCACCGCGTTCGGGTTGTCGTGTTCAAGGACCAGGAATGCATAGTCGGTCGGTTGTTGACCAACGCGAGCAGCGGCCTGGACAGTGGTACTCCAGGGGTTGGAGGAGAAGGCACCGAGGAAGAAGCGCTCGATATTGGCACGTGCAGTGACCCGCACCGAACGGGTCGCGGTATTCACCTCAACGCGGAATTCTGTCAGTGTGATTCCCTCGTCTGGATCGTGATTGGCGAGGAGATTCTGTTCGAAGGCGGCTTGTGCTGCAGCGACGGCCTGGCCGTCAGTTTGGCCAGCGTAGAGTGCGCGAGCGCCAGCGAGAGCGGCCGCGTCAACGGCATTTTGGAGCAGGCGTCGCTCGGCATAGGCAAAGGTGACGTCGACTGCCAGGGCACTGAAGCCGAGCAGCACAAAGAGGGTGAGCGCCAAGAGGACGAGTGCTTGCCCAGCGCGAACGTGTTGGCGCGGAGGTTGACGGTGATTGCACAGCATCGGGAACGCTCTCCAACGAGCTGCAATCCTCCAAGTGCACTCTACGGTTGTCACCTGCGGTGCGATAGGGTAAGAGGTACCGATTCGGCCATCAATATGCGAAGACAGGCGACGGAGGAGCGGACAGGGCGTGGATCCGGGTAGTAAGATGCAGGGCGGTGAGCGAATGGAGTGAGACATGACTGATCCACGAATCACACAATGGGCGACGGTGTTAGTTGACTATTCCCTTGCCGTTCAGCCAGAGCAGTTGGTAGTCATCAGTGGGACACCGTTGGCAGCGCCGCTGATCCGTGAAGTCTATCGGCTCGTGCTGAAACGAGGTGCCTATCCAGTTGTACAAGTGACGTTGCCGGGATTGGCAGAAATTTTGTTCAATACGGCGAATGACCGACAGCTTACCTTCATTTCTCCAGACGAGCGACTGGGGCCGGAGCAGGCGGATGCGTTGCTGCGGATCCTGAGTGAGAGCAACACCAAAGCGCTTACAGGGATCGATCCAAGCCGACAACAACTGCATCAGCGGGCGCGTACGGAGCTCCGGCAAACGTATCTCGAGCGGGCAGCTGCGGGTGCGCTTAACTGGTGCGTCACGCTCTATCCGACGGAGGCCTACGCGCAGGATGCTGAGATGTCGCTGGCCGAGTACGAGGAGTTTGTGTTGCGGGCTGGTTTTCTCGATCGGGAGGATCCCGTTGCGGCCTGGCAGGAGCAGGCACGGGAACAGGCGCGGATTATCGAGTGGCTGTCGGACAAGCGGGAGGTGCACATCCGGGCGCCGGATACGGACCTACGCCTCTCCATCGCGGGGCGGCGGTTCGTGAATGCAGACGGGCGGAAGAACTTTCCCGATGGGGAGATCTTCACCGGTCCAGTCGAAGATTCGGTGGAAGGGACGATTCGCTTCACGTATCCCTCCATGGTGCAAGGTCGGCAAGTTGAGGATATCCGCTTACGCTTCGAAGGGGGACGGGTCGTTGAGGCGAGTGCAGCGCGGAACGAAGCGTTCCTTCACCGCATGCTGGAAACGGATGAGGGGGCACGCTACGTCGGTGAGTTTGCCTTCGGGCTGAACCGAGCGATTACCCGGTTTACAGGGAATATCCTCTTCGACGAGAAGATTGGCGGGACGCTCCATTTGGCGATTGGTGCGGGGTATCCCGAGACGGGGAGCCGTAACCGCTCAGCAGTGCACTGGGACATGATCTGTGATCTCCGCCGGGACAGCGAGGTGTGGATCGACGGCCAATTGTTCATGAAAGACGGGGAAGTGCTGATTTAGTCGAGTGAGGCAAGTGCGACGGGAAGGCCATTGGGGCTACTGACCTGGAGGCTGTTCTCAAGGGTTATGGCGAGTGCGTCGAACGTTCGTAGCGACTCGCGGGGGGAGAGAAACAGCTCGGCGTGACCGCGCTCGTCAACCGGCAGAATGCCAGCCTGTTGGTACTCCTGGCCCCGGACCAGCCAGACGATATAGGACTGGCCAGTGGCCGGGCGCGGAAGTCCCTCGACCGCAATCAGGGCGGTGTTGCTTGAAGGGTCAAGGATGATCGCTCCATGGGCATTCCGTGCAGCTCCGTTGCCCTGAAGGCGGATCAGGAGGCCATCTCGCTGCGCAAGAAGCTGAATGACCGCACGGCGCTGAGAATCTGCCTGGAGTGCCTGCAGCGTCTGTTGGTCGGCGGTGCGGTCGCGTTCAGCAAGTTGCCAGCCAAAAAGCAGGGCGAGGACGCTCGCCGCAATGGCGAGTACCCAGGCAGGGCGTCGCAACCACGCGACAAGGCTAGGGGAGCTCGCCGGGCGGATGCGCGCCAGGAGGGTGCGGCGGGCGCGAGCTGGAACGGGCTGTGGAGGAGGGAAGAAAGCAAGGAGCTGCGCTGTGCGGCGCACTTCCGTTGCGGTGGCGCGACAGCGAGCGCAGAGGGCGAGGTGGCGTTCAACGAACTCGAGCTCGTCCGGGTCAAGGGCACCAATGACGTAACCCGGTAAGAGATCTTCTGGACATTCGTCGAGCGGTCGTTGGCGCTCAGCCATGGCTCGGGAACTCCGGTGCGTGATCACGGAGCAGCAGGTGAAGCTTCTGCATGCCAAGCCGTAAACGCGTTTTGATCGTGCCAATTGGCTCACCGAGTACGGCTGCGATTTCACTGTGGGTGAGGCCAGCAAAATAGGCGAGTTCGATTGCCTGCCGTTGCGGCTCGGGGAGCTGTGCCATTGCCTGCCGGACGCGGTCGCGGAGCTCGCTGACTTCGGCCGCTTCGTGGGCGATTGTTGCCTCATCGGTCTCGGTCAGTGGCAGGTGACCGAGTTCGACGAAGTCGGCACGCTGGGGCCGTCGGCTTCGTGACCGGAGTGCATCGACGGCCAGGTTGTGGGCGATACTCATCAGCCAGCTCCCAAACGAGCCGCGTCGCGCGTCATACCGAGCTGCCTGCTGCCAGAGGCGGAGGAATGTTTCCTGCAGCAGTTCCTCGGCTTCGGCGGGATCACCGAGCATGCGAAGCGCAAGCGAGAAGACGGGACGAGCGTAGCGATCGTAGAGCTGTTCGAGTGCCCGGGCATCGCCATCAGCGACGCGCTGGACGAGCACGTCGTCGCTGAGGAGCTCCGCCTCCACGGATCCGCTCGCGCGCCTAGCGAACCCGCTGCACTGCAATATACGGCGATAGGTGTGACTCAGATGCATCGGCCTCCGCTCCTCGGTGACGGTGCCAGTATACCGAAGGCGTGTCAGCCTGAGCGGAGGGTGCGGTCGTAGAATGCGGTCACGCGATCCAGAAAGAGTCGCCAAGCGGGGGGAGAGAAGGCATGTCCCTCGCCGGGATACTCGAAATATTCGACCGACTTCCCCGCAAGTTGCAGGCTATCACGGATCGCGCGTGACCATTCCGGTGGAGTCACGGTGTCAGCAGTGCCAATGTGGATTTGGACAGGACACGTGACAAAGTGAAAGTGGAAGAGCGGTGACGTGGCGCGAAGAAAGGTTTCATCCTCGGCGACCGCTTGGTAAAGCGAGTGAAGGGGGTCATTGGGCTGCACACCGGAACCCCACTTGCGGATGTTCTCGAGATCCCAGCCGGAGACTGGAGCATAGAGGACAGCCGCGCGGATCCGCTGGTCAATGCAAATTGCCTTGGCTACCAAGCCCCCGCCCATACTGTGCCCCCACAGACCAATCCGCGCGGGGTCGGCTTGTGGGAGCGAGGGGAGCGAGCTGATGAGATTCAGGGTATCGATGACGATACCCGTCCGAAAGTAATTTGGGCCAGGATCGGACTCACCCCAGCCACGGAAGTCGGGGGCGAGACAGAGGAACCCTCGACGGGCGAGATGGTCAGCTGCAGCGATGGTGTCGGCGCCGGTCCAGTACTGCTCAGGAGGAATATAGCCATGGCAGAGGATAACAACGGGAAACGGACCGTCGCCGCGGGGAAGGTGGAGTCCACCACTGATGCGGAGCCCGTCGCTTGGATAGCGAATATGGGCAAAGGTGTAGGCCTCGGTTTCAGCGATGATGCGCATGATCTCAAGAGGGCCGCCAGGATAGGACCGGGCACGTAACCCTTCGATCGTATAGGCCGCGAGCGGGTGCGGAGTTGGAGTTGGAGCGAAGGTTGGGGTCGGTGAGGGGACTGGCGTCGGGGTTGGACGGGGAAGAGTTGGAAAAGCAGTTGGAGAGGGCCGGGGTTCGGCTGTTCCCGTAGACCCCGGCCCGAGAGAGGAGGTGGGAGAGGGCAGGCTGGAAGTTTGCGGAGGACTGGCTCGGCTGCGGCACGCGACCGCGAGCCCAAGGCTGGAGAGGAGGAGGTGCCGTCTGGTGAAGTGGAAGCGGCCTCTCCTCATGGCACTGGCTCCAGAGTGAAGTCCAGCTCCAGCGTGATGGTGTCTTCAAGACTCAGCACAATCGGCACGCGTGGTGGAGTCATCGCAAAGTCTTGGAAGGTCACCTGGGTTATCGCAGTCCCGGTAATGCGCGTGCCGTCAAACGATGCTTGGACGTTCCAGGTGACCGGCTTGGTCACGCCGTGGACGGTCAAATTTCCAACCAGTTGGAAGGATGCTTGGCCGTTCGTTGGTAATGGCCAAGGTAGCCCCTGAACCTCGGTTGGTTGGAAGTCGGCGGTGGGATACTTCGCCACTTCTAAGGTGTTTTGTTTGATGTAGTTATCACGGCGAGTCTCGTCGCTCCGTAGTGTGGTCAAATCCACTGTAAAGCGTGAGCGTTGAGAATCGATTTTGCCGTCAGCGGTGAGAGCAATCTGGCCCTCGATGGCCTGTGTCCGGCCGACGGCATCGTTCGGAAGTGAGCGTCCGAGAAGTTGCTCACGAGCCCGGTAGCGGGCCTCGCTTTGCTGAGGCACGATTTGGAAGATCGTGTCAGCTCCGCTTGGGGTGATTATGGGGGTTGGAACCACTTGCGGTGTCTCCTGGGCGACGGGGGTTGCTGTTGGGGTGCTCGCCAAGGAAACGGTGGGCGACGGCAGAGTCGCAGGAGTGACGTCAGGTGTTGCGGTTGGGGTGGTGGTCGCACCCGCTCCACAGGCCGTGATGGTGAGTGAGGCGAGCAGCAGAAGTGTGAGCTGGCTTCGGATTGTGATTGCGAGCATTCGGCTCTTCCCTCTCCCCGCCGCTTGCTCCTCGTTCTAATTCGAGCCTAACGCAGAAGGCTGAGAACGGGACAAGAGATCGGTGAGAAGTTGCTAAGAGTGACTTCCGTTAACAGAGTGACGTGGTAGGATGGCCGCAGAAACGGGTGCAAGCCTGCGCTCGGGGACCGAGGCATGGTGCACGTCCTGGTGGTTGATGACGATACTCGGCTGGTTGAGATGCTGCGTCGGACGCTTGCCTACGAAGGCTTTACGGTGAGCGTGGCGCAGTCGGGTGATGAGGCGTTGCGTCTTGTGACGGAGCGACGGCCGGATCTCGTGGTGCTTGACTGGCTGCTGCCGGGATTGGATGGTCTCGCGGTCGTGCAGCGGTTACGGGCCGCGGGGGACGGCACCCCGATCCTCATGCTGACAGCGAAGGATGCGGTGGAAGACCGGGTCTTGGGGCTTGACAGTGGTGCGGATGACTACCTGGTGAAACCGTTTGCTCCGGCGGAGTTATTGGCGCGGATTCGGGCGCTCTTGCGGCGCGTGGAGCCAGCGAGCGACGAGAAGCCGCTCGTGTTCGCTGACCTTGTGCTTGATCCGGTGACGCGAGAGACCCGTCGAGGTGAGCGGACATTCCGCTTGAGCCCGCGGGAATTCGACCTCCTGTATTACTTGATGCGACATCCGCGCCGGGTACTGACGCGGCGGCAGATTCTGCTGGCTGTGTGGGGGCACGACTTCGACGGATACGACAGTGTCTTGGACGTGTACATTGGGTACTTGCGGCAGAAGCTCGAGGCTGGCGGTGAGCCGCGGTTGATCCAAACGGTGCGTGGGGTCGGATACGTGCTGCGGGAGCCGTGAGCCATGTCGATCCGTCTGCGCCTGACTTTGCTTTACAGTGGGATCCTGGCCTGCACGCTAATCATCTTCAGTGTTGTGCTCTATGTCCTGGTGGCACGGTTTACGCTGAACTGGCAGGAGCAAGCGCTTGCTGAGGAATCGGCCCAGATCCTCACGCAAGGTGAGTTTCGCTTGACCGTCATCCGCACTCCACAGGGGAAAGTTGCGATCCCACAAACCTTTGTTCAAACACGGGATCTCTCTGGTCAGGTCGTCTCACGGTCAATTAACCTCAACGGGTACGAGCTTCCATTGAGCCCGAAAGGCTTTGCGGCACTCCGTGATGGTGAGGCGAATGGTTGGCTGGAGATTGTCCGGACGGAAAACGGGCGGTTGCTCATCTACAGCCGAGCCGTCATATCAAATGGTCAGCCGGTTGGGATCTTACAGGTCGCGCGCTCGCTGGCAGATTTGGACCAGGCGCTGGCAACGCTCCGTCAGTACCTGATCGTCGGGACACTGGTCTCCACGGTTACGGCCTTCTTTGGCGGATGGCTCTTAGCGGGAGCGAGCCTACGGCCGATTAATCGAATTACCCAGACGGCGCGAGAGATTGGCCGAGCACGGGACTTCGGGCGGCGTGTGGAGTATGAGGGGCCGAACGATGAGATCGGGGCACTGGTCACGACGCTGAACGAGATGCTGACCGAGCTTCAGGCGGCGTACCAGCAGGTGGAACAGGCCCTGGTGGCGCAGCGACGGTTTGTTGCGGACGCCTCGCATGAGCTGCGAACACCGCTGACGACGTTACGTGGCAACGTGGAACTCTTGCAGCGTGAGCCACCGTTACCAGAGGAGGAACGCCGAGCAATCCTTGCGGACATCACCGCGGAGTTAGACCGGATGATCCGACTGGTACGCGAGCTCCTGACACTTGCGCGGGTGGATGCTGGGCTGCAGCCGCGGCTGGAACCGGTGGAGTTGGGAGTCCTGTTGGAGGAGGCAGTACGACAAGCGCAGCTTTTGCGACCTCGTCCAGTGGTCCGGGCACGCGTGGAGCGGGATGCAGTGGTGCGAGCGGATCGGGATCTCTTGCGGCAGGTGCTGCTCATCTTGCTTGACAATGCGCTGAAGTACACTCCTGAAAACGGCGATGTTGAAGTCACAACGGTGATCGAAGGGAAGCGGGCGGGAATTGCGGTGCGTGACACGGGGGTGGGGATCGATCCGGCGATCCTGCCGCACATCTTTGAGCGCTTCTTCCGCGGCGACACCGCGCGTAGTGGAGAAGGGACAGGGCTCGGGCTCGCCATTGCGAAGTCTTTGGTCGAGGCGATGCACGGTGAGATCCGAGTGACCAGCCGGCCGGGCGTGGGAAGCACATTCACGGTTCTCCTGCCGTTGGAGGCAGAGTTGCCGGCTGGCAACGTTGCGGAGCGAACAGTACCCGCGCTCGTTGGGCTCGAGTGAGATTCGGCGGCGTTTCTCAGCAGATTCTCAGCAAACTCTTGAGGCACTCTGAAGGACAGCCGCTAGGCTAAAAGTCGCGGCGGCAGCATCGCGGCTGCCAGAGTGTCGCGACAGGAGGTGACGGCATGCAGGAAGGATCGGTCGGGCAGCGCCATGGCGGGCGTGGGTTGCTCGTCCTGTTGGTGGTGATCGGGTTTCTGGTGGCTGGTCTGGTCGGTGGGCTTGCTGGAGCGAGCCTGGTACGGGAGGGGCAAGCTTCCGCAACGACACCGACGATTGCCGCAAGTACAACGTCGCCGGCGTCACGGGTCCAGCCGGTGGCTGAGACCCAGGCGACAAGTCCGGCTGGGGAGGTGTACCAACGTTACGGCAAAGCAGTTGTGGACGTGATTGCCCGTGCATCGAGTGGATTCTTTGACGAGCAGGGTAGTGGTTCAGGAGTGGTTGTTGATCCGAGCGGGCTGATCGTAACCGCGGCGCATGTGGTGTCGGGGGCACCGAGTGTCCAGGTGCAATTCGCGACTGGTGACCGGCTGAGCGCACGGGTGCTGGGAACGGATCAGGCGAACGATCTGGCGTTATTAAAGGTTGACCGGCTGCCTGATGGCATTCCGGTTGCGCCGCTGGGTGACTCGGACACGGTGCAAGTGGGTGATCTCGTGATCGCGATCGGTTCACCGTTCGGCCTTTCTGGGACAGTCACGCAGGGGATTGTGAGCGCAGTCAACCGAAGCTGGAACCCGCCTGGGGATCGACTGCGGACGGGGTTGATTCAGACGGACGCGCCGATTAATCCAGGAAACAGCGGGGGACCGCTCTTCAATGCAAAAGGCGAAGTCGTCGGGATAGCGACGATGATCGAAAGCCCGATCCGTGGCAATGTGGGGATCGGGTTTGCGGTGCCGAGCAACACCGTGAAGCGGGTTCTCCCGCAGCTCGAAGGCGGTGCACAACTCCAACCAGCCTGGCTTGGGATCAGTGGTACTGATCTGGATGCGGCGACAGCACAGCGATTTGGCCTCAGCATCCAGCAGGGAGTGATTGTGCTGAACGTCGTATCTGGGAGCCCGGCGGAGCGTGCAGGGCTGCGTCCGGCGCAGATACGCGGCAACGACATTGCAGCACTCGGCGACGTGATCGTGGCGTTGGACGGGCAACCGGTGCAGGGGATGCAGGATCTGGCAGGGCGGATCGGTGCGCATCAGCCAGGCGAGACCGTGGAGTTGACCGTCTTGCGCAATGGGCAACAGGAGACCGTCCGCGTCACGCTCGGCTCGTGGCCACAGCAAGGCTAAGTTGACAGCCTGATGGGTGGTGTGCTAGTATACGTAGGTTTCGAAACGACGTCGTGCGGTGTCCGTACGACGCGTCCGAACGACGGAGGTAGATGGATACCCATGACGGAGCGAGAACTACAGAAACTGTTGGAACTGGAAGAGCTTGTCGCTGCTGAGGGGCTGGAAGAGGTCGAGGAGTTCGAGGAGATCGAGGAGACCGACGACCTCATTGACCAGGCAGCGAATGATGCGGTCTACCGGTACTTCCGGGAGGTTGGTGGCCATCGGCTCCTGACGCACCAGGAAGAGATTGAGTACTCACGGGCCGTGCGGGCAGGGCTGGCGGCACGCAAGCGGATCGAGGCCGGAGAGGACACGCCGGAGCTGCGCGAGTTGGTTCGGAAGGGGATGGAGGCGCGCGAGACGCTGATCCGGCATAACTTGCGTCTGGTGGTCTCGATCGCCAAGCGTTACCGCTCGAGTGAGCTGCCGTTGATCGATCTGATTCAGGAGGGCAACATCGGTCTTATGACGGCTGTCGAGCGGTACGATCCAGAACTGGGCTACCGTTTCAGCACGTATGCGACATTCTGGATTCGGCAGGCAATTGGTCGAGCGGTGGCCAATTTGAGCCGAACCATTCGGGTGCCGGTGCACATGCATGACTTGATCGCCAAGATCCGCCGTGCCGAGGCGCAGATTGAGCAACAGAAGGGTCGGCCAGCCACGAATGAGGAGTTGGCTGAGCTCCTCGGGATTGATGTGACACGTATCGAGCAGGCGCGGACGCAGATCCCACGCACCTCGTCGCTCGACAAGCCGATCGGCGAGGACGGTGAGAGCACGATTGGTGACCTCTTGCCGGATCCGCGCAGCGAGGACGTTGTGGAGGAGGCGCTGACGAACGCGATCCGTGAGCAAATTCGGCGGAGCCTGGAGCAGCTCACGGAGCGCGAGCGAACGGTGCTTGTGATGCGGTTCGGGCTCGATGGAGAACAGCCACGGACGCTGGCCGAGATTGCCGATGCGCTGAAGATCAGCCGGGAGCGTGTCCGTCAGGTTGAGAAGGAGGCGCTGGCCAAGTTGCGCAACTCCGATCTTCGGCTCCTGGCGAGTGCAGCCTAAGTACTTTGCAGAGCAATCGCAGCGATCTTTGAACGGCCGGTCTCAGGAATGAGACCGGCCTTTTTAGTCGTGCTCATGCTGGTGCTCAGCATCGTGCCAGTGCGGATGCGAGTGCACGATCGGTCCGTGACGATGGAGATGCTCGTGAATGAGGTTCGCTGCGAGGAGTAAGGTGCGGTCGGTGAGAATCAGCTCGGGCGGGCCCTCGGCGATGGGACGATGCTCGTGTTCACCGAAGACAACCACACGAGTAGCGAGTGTGGCCACGAGGTCGAGTTCGTGGGTCGCGATGATGAGTGTGCGACCACGCCGGTGGAGCTCGGTGAGGAGTTCGATCAGCTGGACTCGACTGCGCGGGTCAAGGTTTGCTGTTGGTTCATCGAGGAGGATCACCTCAGGATCCATAACCAGGACGGTGGCGAGGGCGACACGTTTCTTCTCGCCGCCGCTGAGTTCAAAGGGTGCGCGGTCTGAAAGGTGGAGGATGCCGAGTTCATTGAGCGTCGTCAACACAGCCTGGCGAATGCGCTCGGTTGGCCAACCGAGCTGGAGTGGTCCAAAGGCAACGTCATCAAAGACGGTCGGGGAGAAGAGCTGGACATCCGGCTCCTGAAAGACGAGTCCCACGCGCTGGTGGAGCCAGTACCCGAGTTCTGGATCGTCGGCAGCGCTGGTGATATCACGGCCGAAGGCGAGCACGCGACCGCTTGTCGGTCGGTAGAGTCCATCAAGGATTTTGAGGAGCGTTGACTTCCCCGATCCGTTGGGACCAAGGATGACAAGAGCCTCCCCAGCGCGGATGGTAAGGTCGACGTCGCGAAGGGCGACGATCCGATTCTGGTAGGAGTAGCTGACACCGGAGAGCTCAAATACCGTGGTGTGGTTCATCGTCGTGCCAAATCCACAAGCCAGAGTGCGGCGATGATTGCACTGCCGAGTGACAGGGTCAGCCAGTCGGTCTCGGCGAGAGTCGGGTTCCGGAGCGTGCGAGGTTCACCGCGATAGCCGCGTGCGACCATGGCGAGGTAAACCTGCTCGCTCATGCGCAGGCTGCGTTGGAAGAGGACACCGAGCGCGCTGGAGAGCCAGCGGCGCTGTTCGACGTTTGGCATCGGAGTCAGGACCCGGCTACGGCGGGCCAAAAGCAGGTCTTGTAGCAGCTCGATGAGCACGAAGACATAGCGGTACGTCATGGCGAAGACGAGCACGAAGAGGAGGGGCACGCGGAAGGTCCGGAGTGCGCGCATGAGGTCAGCCCAGCGGGTGGTGAGGACGAGGGCCGTCGCTGCCGCGATGGAGGTAGTGACACGAAGAAACAGCGTGAGGACGCTCCAGACGCCGGTGGTCGTAACACTCGCACCGAAGGGAAGGCGGACGAGTTCCGGACCGGGGACGAGGACAAGCGCTGGTGCGGCAACGAGGAGAGTGAAGAGGGGCAGTCCCAAGAGAAGCTGGATCAGGACGACAATGGGGATCCGGCTTGCCAGGAGCAATGCTCCCAGCAACCCGAGGAGTGCAACCTGCGTTGGCCAGGAACGAAGACTCGCGGCGACGAGGATGGCGAAGCTCAGCACCACAACCTTGATGCGAGGGTCGACACGTTGGAGCAGACCCGGCCGACGAGCAAGTTGCTCAGCGTACACTGTCCGTTCAATGATCTCGGCGAGATCGAGCAAGGTTCTTTCCACAAAGCCACGTCGTGACATCTCGGACATCCTCATGTCGTTGCAGGTGGATGATCAGCAGGGGGACGTGGCCGGAGAACGAGGCGGAGTGCAAGGATAACGGTGCTCACCAGTCCGATACCAACGATGGCTGACAGGATGTAAGCAAGTGCCTGCTGGAAGAAGCCGGCATCTGCAGGAAGCCACGGGAAGGTGTAGTCCGGTAACGGGGCAGGCCACCAACTCTCCCAGCGGGAGAGACCAGACGGGACATAGCCGACAAGGTGCTCGAGTTCCTCGGCCGACCACTCGCCCCACGCAGCGCCAGAGGCGACCAAGCCAAGTGGTGTCAACAAAACGAGGACAGCAGCAAGGAGAAGGACGATGGCTCTTGGGCGTGGCGACGTGTTGGCTGCGGATGGCAGTGAGGGGCCGACGAGCTCAGGGGAAAGGCGGCGGACGAGGGCGAGGCCTGCCATTGTCACGATGGCTTCGGCAGCGCCAGCGATGGTCAGGTGTGGGATCAGCAGAGCGGGGACCGCGACGTCCAATCCGTAGGGGCTGTACAGCGCGCGGCCATTTTCGCTCCAGAGCAGCGGTTGAATGCCGAGTGTCAGCCCAATGAGGAGCGCTGCGACGTTGATGCCAGCATAGCCAGCGATTCCCGCAGCGACCAAGCGGCGTCGACTCTCAAGTGGACTTTGTCCAGCGATAAGTCGATAAACCCCATAGCCAGAGAGCGGCATGGCGATACCGAGCACAAAACAGTTCGCACCGATGGCGAGGATGCCTCCGTCACCGAAGAACAATGCTTGTACGATAAGAGCGACCGATGAGGCGACAATAGCAGCCCATGGGCCGAGGACAACGGCAGCCAGGACGCTGCCGACAGCGTGTGCGGTCGTGCCGCCAGGGACGGGGACATTAAACATCATGACGACGAAGATGAAGGCGGAGAAGAGAGCGAGCGCTGGTACTGAGCGACCAGCGAGTTGAGTCCGTAGCCGCTGTGTCGCGACGTACCAGAACGGAACAGCCGCACCCCAGTACGCAAGAGCGGTTTGTGGGCTGATGTAACCGTCGGGAATATGCATCGCAGTCTCCCCCGTTACTCGGACCATTTTGCGATAAGTGTGCCACGACCTATGAGGAAGGTGGGTGTTGCCGCGTTGGAGGACCGAGGTCGCCTCTACTTTGCCGGGTGGATCAGGGTTCTGAGTTTGATCGAGGACACCCTTTACTGCGTGCTTCCGTGGGGGCTGCAGCCGTGCACTTGGAAACTCGGCTGCAGGATGGGACATATCTTGGCAGTCTCGCAGCCAGAGCGGGTATAGCTTCACACAGAGTGGAGGAGTCCCAAGGGAGTACGTGGGGTCAGGCCGTCGTCCCGCCGGCGTGGCACACGTTGTCACCGCAAAAGGGAGACTGAGAGGTGCAACTGGGGCTCGAACAATCTTACGCCCTTGTTGCACCTCTCACTTCTTGACCACACTGCCTTAGGAAATCTGCTCGGATCGCCGCCCTACACGGCGGAGAACCATCCCACCAGAGAGAAGTGCCAAACCGCTGAGAGCAAGGAACGCGGAAAGAGGCGTCAGCCGTTGCTTCTCCCTCCCAGTTTGTGGCATGAGCTGCGGAAGGGATGC
>DAOTWO010000088.1:0-5580 GCA_034435855.1 Thermomicrobium sp.
CGTCGCCCGCGCTATCGCTGTGGCGGAGGCGTGGCGGCGTGCGTTGCCCTGGCCCAGGCTGCGGCACTCGCAGACCTGGTACGGCGTGCGGTCCGTCGCTCTCTCGACAATGGACTAGAACAAGAGATGGCTCACGTTTTTGGTTCGATCGCAGAACGTGCGCTTGCCCGAGCCGACCTCGATCGTGCCGCGTTGCACGAGTTGCTTTCGACGCTGCGTTCAGACGCGGCGAGCTCCGAATCTCAGCCGGTTATCGAGCACGCGACACTCGTCCCTCTTGGGACAGCTGACCTCGGCCTCGAGCTCCTGGAGATGCTCGCACGCCTCGCACCGGCGGTCCCTGCCTTTGCCGCATCAGATCTTGAGGCAGCACGAGCACTGTGCCGCTCAGGCATCCAAGCCGCACTCGCAATGGCCCGCGCGAATTTGCCCTTGCTCACCGCACCACGCGCAGCGGAATTAGAACAGGAGATTGAGCGGCGAGCAGCGATTCTCCAAGAGTCAACTCGTTAAAGTGCCCGCTCTCTTGACCAGCTCCAATGAGCGAGAGCTGTGGAATGAACCACCTCCATTGGTGTGAGACGAGTAGAAATGCGAGGAGGCCCTTATGCCTGCCCAACTGCTGACTGGCACACCCGTTGTCGAGCAACTGCATGCCCGGATCCGTTCCATCCTCCAAAATTTGCCGCTTGATGCTCCCCGCCCGACGCTGGCACTTCTTGTTCCACGCGACCCTTCCGCAAAGGCCTACGCTCGTGCTATACGCAAGCAATTCTCCAATCTTCTCCTCGAGGCGCGTGCTTTTGCACTGGAGGATCAGCTGGAGGAATCCGATTTCCTCCGATTGCTCAAGCAACTCGACTCGGACACGAGCGTCACGGGTATCCTCGCCCTCCAACCACTGCCACCGCGCATTTCCAGAAGCACGCTCTCGGAAGCGATGCCTCCAGCCAAGGACGTCGATGGGGTGTCCTACGAGCAACAAGGACGGCTTGCCCTCGGAACCCCCACTATCGCGCCAAGCACGCCGCTTGGAGGGATGCTCCTACTTCGGCACTACGGGATCACTGTAACGGGTCGCCACGCCGTCGTGATCGGTCGGAGCCCCATTGTTGGACGTCCGCTGGCACTCTTGCTCCTCATGGCAGATGCGACGGTCACGATCTGCCACACTCGTACCCTTGATCTCGCGAGATTCACGCGGCAAGCCGACCTCCTTTTCGCTGCGGCTGGACGCCCCGGTCTCGTCACTGCCGATATGGTGAAGCCAGGCGCCGTCGTTGTTGACTTTGGCGTGAGCGTTATCGACGGGCGCTTGGTCGGCGATGTCGACCCGGCAGTCGCCGAGGTCGCAAGTGCGCTCACCCCCGTGCCTGGAGGGACGGGCCCAGTGACCACAGCTGTCTTGGCCTGTAATCTCCTGCGCCTGGCTGGTCTCTGGCCAGAAGAACAGCTATTCTGACCCGGGCCACTGGCACGCCACCCAGTAATACCGAGACTCGCCTTCGTTGAGTCTCGGCACTCTCATTCCCAATCCGTCTGTCTTATCAACCCACACCGCACCGTATCGGGCCGCCTGGGTCAAAGGGTGGCGTGAAGATCACCTGCCCCGTTGCGCAAGCCGGTCTTGGTTGTTCCTCTCCATCACAAACGCGGTTCTCCGGCGTGTCCATATCTTGGAGAGCTGGATCTCCGCGGCGTCGCATTCCGCGCGTGGGATTTGTATCCTGATTAACCAGGACCTTACGGGAGCGCGGCCGCTTTGGCCATGCGACGCATTATTCGAGGAGCATCCGCATCTCTCGAGAACGCAAGTCAGGGAGCTGGACACCAAACCATGGATGCGGCAACAGCGGAGTTGCTCAGAGCCTTTCTCCTTTGGCTTCCAGGAGGGACGTTTGCGCCCTTCCTTGTGAGCCGGTTGACTGGGGCTGACAACCGACTCGCTGTCATCGAGAGTGCAATCTTCGCACTCTGCGGCCTCCTCCTCTATCCGACACTCCTCGGGCTGCTTTCCGCCCGCTTCGTCGCTTGGCAATCAGGAAATCTACCGGTTGAACTTCTCTTTGTTGCGGGCTTCGTCCTTGCGGCGCTGACGCTTCTCGCAATGCGGCGAGCAACACAGCGGATCAGACGGGGCACCTACACCCGCCGCTGGACACAGTTCCGTTGAGCTGTGCGGGATTACAAACGCTGGTAATCCTCGAGAGGAATCACGAACACGGTCGCAGCCGCACTCTGCACCTGACCCGCAGGGGATTCTTGCCGGGCCCGGGTCCGGGCATGCGCACGAATGACCTCCATGACGGCGTCAACATCTGCGTCATCAACACCGATAAGCAGCGTGGTATTTCCCCGCCGCAGAAAACCGCCCGTGCTTGCCAAGCGGGTGGCGCGGAACTGACGCTCCAACAGTCCCTCGAGAATAGCATCCGCGTCTTCGTTCTGAACCACCGCAATGATCAGCTTCATTCTGTTTACCGGCCTTCTTCCCGTATCACATAGTCGACGGCAGTATAACGAGGACGCTCCCCAGTTTCAATCAGGGCACCCCTCTAGCCTTACCGCCGACCGCGCCGTCCTTAATTCAAGGACGATCTCCGGTGAGGCGATCACCCGAGATACCGAAAGATCGGTGCGTTCTTCCATATTCTTCGCTCTCGTCCCCGGCGAACACCATGTTCCGCGAGAACGAGGCAAAACGGTCGCAGCTCCTGCTACCGCCGGGTGAACACTGGTGCTCGAGAGCTCTTGTAAGCCACCATAGCATCCCCACACGAACAACGATCCGCTTGAGTGCACGCAACTGCACCGCAATGACTGATCATCTCAGGTTCGCTGTAACTCCCATGAGCGACACTCCGAGGATAGAGATTGACTGTGAAACCTCTTCGACCGTAATGTCGGTTTAGGCTCGCTTGCGCTATTGAACTTTGCTACGGAGCCAGAGCAGAAATCCGAGGGTGTCAAGGTTCGTTGTCCGTCCTTCGCCGCGACTGCTTCCGTGGGGGTTGCCCTGCCCGCTGTGCGTCGAGATAACTCTGCAGCATTAATGCTGCTGCGACCGCATCCACCAGCTGCCGCCGCCGACCGCGGCGCACTCCCGCTTCGGTCAGGAGACGTTCGGCTGCTGAACTCGTCAGACGCTCGTCCCAGAACACAATTGGACACTGGACATGTGGCCGTAGTGATTCCACGAACCGGCGTGTCTCCGCAGCCTGCGTTCCCTCCTGCCCGCGCATCGTCACCGGCAAACCGACCACGATCACCGACGGAGCATATCGCTTGATGAGGGCAACCAGTCCCTCTAAACCCTCACGGTCTAGGTCAATCGTTACCAGTGGGCTGGCGATGAGACCCAATTCATCGCTGATCGCGACACCAACGCGACGTCCGCCAATATCGAGCCCAAGCGCGCGGCCTGGACGGCCGCTTGACTCACTCACGAAACACCACCTCAATCCGCGACGAGCGATCCGGCATGCGACTCGGCCACCAAGACGGTCGGAGTTCGATACTCACCGCAGCAACACCCGGTATCGCTCGTATTCGCGCAATAGCATCTTCGACACTCTTCCCTGTAAGTTCGTTCCGCACAGTCTCGAGCTCGCGCTCAGAGGGGACAATCCGTATCTTCGCCGTGGCTCTCACACGCCAGCGATTCGAACCGAGTGACTCCGGTTCGCCAAACGTCAACGTGTTCCCGAGAATCACATCATCTGGGCTCGTCGCCTGCGCTAGCCGTCGTGCCGCCTCTTCTTGCGCTGCTTGGTGGACAGTCGCCGGATTATAGGCAAAGGCACTAACCCTCATACTCCCACGTGCCGAAACGCGTTCGGTCTCTGCATTGACTTGATGGGAAAATTCCACTACTGGAGGGGCACTTTGGATCGTTTCATCGACGAGCACCTCTCCCTCCTGCAATGCAGCGTGGAGCTCCTCGGGCACTTGACGGGCAAGTGATTGCTCGACCGCTGCGCGCAAGCGGGCCAGATCCTCCTCTGTCACGAAGTGCACAGTGCGCATCGTTCCACCGCTGATCGACTCAACATTGCGATAGAGAAGTCCCGTTCCCAGCTGACCACTCACAACTCCTACTGCAGCATTCCCGTCAGGGCCCGGAGTAGTCGCGACGACCGGGAGATCGGCCACCCCGAAGGCTTGACTACCGAATGGATCGGCTGCGGGAACCGTGACATCCGTCGTAATTCGATAGCGAATGCCATTTGTTCCTACGAGTTCAGTGCCAACTGGTATTCGCACCGATTCGATCGCTGCATTGACGGCTCGCACCTTGCCACTCGCGAATCCCTCCGGCACTTGCTTTTCGCCGCTCGCTGGCAATTCTGCCTCCGCTTGTACGACAACACTAACCGCCCGGGTCGGCGCGACCCAATCAACGCCGTCTCCAGCGATGATCCCGTAGGTGAGCACCAAGCTGCGCTCTTCGATAACCGGCGCGATTCGGATCGTCGCCGAGGGCAGCGCAACCACAGCACCGGCAAGCGCGGCGATTGCCGCAAGAACCAGACTGGTCGCTACGACCAGCCAAAATGCGCGTTTTGAACCGTTAAATCGTGGTCTGCGCCGTCGAGAAAGGCGCACGTCGACCTGGGTCGAGGCACGGTCCTCCTGCGTCACTCTAGGCAGATGCTGGTGCCGCTCTCCCTGCGCTCGCGGCGATGCGATCCGCCGCAGGAGTTGCTGTGGCCCCCGAACCACGTGCAAAGTCGGCGCGTACGTCGCAAGGTCAGCCGTCTGGTCGAAATGCCGTGTCGCTTCGCCCGACATGGATTCCAGGGACCCGTGCACAGCTGCGGGCGTGCGACCCCGACGCATCTGCTCCACCTGCTCCCCACCTACTCCACCAGTCGGTCGCCACACCGTTTCACCTCCAGAGCCAAACCTGCTTTTTGAGGTGCGGCGAGCGACGGGCCGTTGGGGAGCCTCCGTCAGCTTGCCGCCTCGCCGCGGAGCTGTCGCTCGACCTCGGCACGGGCCGCTGCAAGTGCTTCGTCGAGGCGTGAGGCATCAGCTCCTCCGCCTTGTGCCATATCGGCGCGACCTCCGCCTCGACCACCCAGAAGCGGAGCAACTACCTGTACGACGCGCCCTGCATGGACACCACGTTGCACCGCGTCACGTGTCGCCATCGCCAGAATGGTTGGTCGGTTATCGATCGCAGTGCCCAGGATGATCACACCGGATCCGATACGCTCGCGCAACCGGTCGCCCAAGCGGCGCAGTACATCGAGCGAAGGTACCTCAATCCGAGCACTCACGACGCGAAAACCATCGACCCGACGGGCATGCTCGACGAGCGGAGCAGCTCGCTCCAGAGCCAGATCCGCAGACAACCGTGCTATCTCCCGTTCTTGGTCGCGAAGTTGCAGCTGCAGACGATCGACCTGCTCCGGAAGACGCTCGACCGGAATATGAAGCAGCTGTGCGGTCTGGGACGCCACATCGAGAATCTGCCGCGCAGCACGCACTGCAGCCGGCCCGGTGAGCGCTTCGATGCGGCGTATACCGCTTGCCACGCTCGTCTCATCAGTAATGAGGAAATACCCGATTTCACCG
>DAOTWO010000089.1:0-3554 GCA_034435855.1 Thermomicrobium sp.
TGCAGCGCACGCGTGCCGGTGTTCCGGCGGTCACGTTGTCGATCCCCACCCGGTATGTCCATACCGTGAACGAAATGGCCCACGTTGCGGATATCGCAGGGGCGGTCGAGCTTCTCGTCCGTTATCTCGCCGAGGCCCACGAGCGTTCCTACCAGCCCTATGCGTGGTGAGGCACAAGCAAGGTGCCCTCGTCCTGCCGGGACCTGCGCATGCGACAGGCAGTGGTCATTCTCCTCGTCCTCGCCAGCTCATTCCTCGTGCCGGTTCCTGCACCAGGTGCCGCGGAGGAACCAGCGTTGCGCATCGCGCAGGTCACCGTCGAGCCGACCGCTCCCGTTGCAGGAGATGTCGTAACAGTCCGTTTCCAGGTCGTCGGCCTCCAGGAGACACCAGTAAGTGGGCTCCAAGGTCGTGTTCTGGTTCTCCCCGTCTTTGGGAGCTCTGACGGCGCAGCGACGCCCATCGCTGAGGTTCGTTCTGCACGCGAGATTGCTCCTGGCATATACGAGTTGGGAGTTCCTTTGAATGAGCCCGGACGGTGGCGGCTCGATATCGAAGCAACTGACGGGATCGCTTCGGCCGTATCCAGTAGCCTTCTCGAAGTCGCTCCCCGCCTCGCAGCACCTCTTCCCAGCGATGCCCCGCTTCTTTTCCGTGCGAGTTCCTGGGTAACAGCCCTCCGCTTCGATCCAAGCACCGGGAGCATGGTACGGTTGCTCGGGGAGACGGCTGTCGAGGCTGGTGGTATGACCTACGTTGTCCGTCGTTCCTCTTTCCCAGTCGGCACCATCAGTCGACTCTACGGTGGCCTTTGGCAGCTGAGCCTTGTGCTCACGGATGTGCATTCTGGACAGGAGCGCCGCATTGATCTCGAGCCTGTCCGTGCCTCGCTCCAGCCTGGTTCGACCTCCACTCCGGCGATGACCATGGCCGTGGCCGGGGTTTCGGATAAGCCGGTGATCCTTGTCTATCGTGCTGCTCGCCTAGGCCAGAGCTGGCTCGCAGAAATCATCGCGATCGACACTCGTTCCGGCGACGTCAGAGCACGCCAAGTGCTGCCTGGTGCGTTGCGGGGAACACAGCTCCTGCCACGCGTTGCTGTGACATCGGGAAGCCAGCTGGTTGTGTTCGAACGCCTCCTCTCGCTGGACGCCTCCGGGGAGGCGCGAGTCTCGATCCTAGACGCCGAGACGCTCGAAGTCCGAATGTCCCGTCGCTGGTCGTTCGACGCTGCTGCATTCGCCGATACTGACTGCCTTGCGAACCCGACGATCGACGGTGGAGCTCTGAGCACAACTCAGCCACGCTGGTTCTCCTGGTGCGGGGATTCGTCAAGCAGCTGGGTGGGGCTCTGGGATCTCGTTACAGGTCAGACGATCGCGCGGATTGTCGCAGATCCCACGACGACGGTGCTCCTGCCGTCGCATGACGGTCGCTGGCTGTTTCTCGTCGAGACACGCTTGCGCCGCGTGGTCGCTCTCGATGCTGACACCGGAGAGCGCCGCGAGGCAACTCGACCAGCTTCTGAAAATGAGACGACTACCATGTGGCGGCGCTTCTCAGGCCTGTTGTTGCCGGATGTGCAAGCTGCATCGCCGTTGTCACTCCACGCCGCACTTTCTCCAGATGGCCGTCTGCTCTATACCGTCTTCCCATCGACAGACGACCTCGGAGATGGCATCTGGGTTTACGAGACCGCGACACTGGATCCCGTCGAGCATCTCTTGCCAGGATGGCTCGTCCGCGGCGTTGTGGTTGCGTCCGACGGCACGGTTGTCGCTCTCGCCGAGGGGTCGAGGGGAGATCGCCTTGTCGTTCTTGACAACACTGAACCGAGGCTAATCGTCACCGTACCGGAACGCATCAGCGAAGTACTGCAGGACTGAGAGGAGGGAGACGCGTGGCAACATTGACGAAGCGCGAGCGTGTGCAGGCAGCGCTCCGCGGTGAGGTGGTCGATCGCCCACCGGTCTGTTTCTGGCACCACTTCCGTCCCCATGGCTCCGGACATCGGCTGGCGGAGCTGACGTACGACTTCTTTGTCCGCCGTTTCGATCTCGATATCGTGAAGCTGATGCCTGACCTGCGCTATCCCTTCCCCCGGCGTGCTGTGGTTGAGCTTGATGACTGGTACCTCATCGATGCGATCGACATGCGCCGCTCACGCTATGCGCAGGAGTGGGGTCGTGCAGTGCGTCATCTTCGTGAGCTCGCCGGCCCCGACGTCCCGATTGTCGTCACAGTCTTCAGCCCGCTGACGCAGGCCATGTACGCCGCCGCTCGCCCCGAGTTAGTGCTGGAGCATGCAGCCGAGCATCCCGCACTGCTGCACCAGGTGTTGGCTCTACTGGCCGAGAATATCCGCGCCCACTTGGAACTTGTGTTGGCTGCTGGTGCGGACGGCATCTTCTTTGCTCTCCAGGGCTGTACGGCAGCGACGATGCCAGTCGAGCGCTACCGCGAGTTCGGTCGGCCGTACGATCTTCTCGCGCTCGCTGGTGCCGCCGATGGCTGGCTTAACATCCTCCATGTGCACGGTGATCGCGAGCTGTTCTTCGACGACGTGCTCGACTATCCAGTTCATGCCCTCAGTTGGAGCGACCGGCGTGCTGGTCCCTCTCTGCACGAGGCGCGGCAGCGTACCGAGAAGTGTCTTATGGGTGGCTGGGACGAGTTTGGCGCCCTAGTATCTGGACCCGTCGAGGCGATCCGGGCCGAGGCACTCGATGCACTGCAGCAAACGGGCGGTCGGAAATTCATCCTCGCCAATGGCTGCTCCGTTCCCGATGAGACTGATGAGCGCTGGTTGACCGCGGCTCGTCATATCGTTGAGGAACTGAGGACCGCCTGAGAAGCGAGCACGGCCCTGTGGTCCAGCAACCGGTGAGATCTCTCATTGTCAGAGGCTGTACAGCCACGCGGAACCAATGCTGCTTGTTTGCTCGTTGTTCCTCAGGAACTCGGATAAACGACGATCGTCGCCTCACCGGCTGGGTTCCCGTTGAGCCAGACCGTGACCCGATAGAGCACCGGTTCGGGCCCCTCCTCTGCTGGAATGTCGAACGGTACCGAGATCCAGTTAGCGGGAGATGAGAGTCCACTGAGCGGCTGCTGACTCAGAAGGGTACCTGCGCGTTCCCAGATCACACGGAGTTCGTCTGCTGGCTGAAGATCACGTACCAGGATCGCCACGTAGACACGCGCCGGTGCCTGGATTTCCCTCACCCGAGCCCCGACGGGGAACCCGGTGCTCGGTTCGATAGTCCGTACGATCCGGACGTCCTCAACCACCGCCTGACTTGGCTCTGGTGTTGGCGTTGCGCCGGCAACCGTGAAGCTCCCTTGCGCGATCTCTTGCTGATCGGCGAAAATCTGAACGGTGTAATTCCCGGGTGGCAGTGGCTCGTCGCGTTGGAGCGTGAAGGTCCGGACGAATGCGAGTGTGACATCGTCGGCGCCGATTTCCGTCAAGACCCGGCCGTCGACTGTCCAGCGGCTCCAGAAGTCACCAGTCAAGTCTGGTGGCACGTTTGCCAGGATGGCAACTATCCTCA
>DAOTWO010000090.1:0-2544 GCA_034435855.1 Thermomicrobium sp.
AGCAGGCGGAGCGAAGCGCGGTCCACGAGCCAGCTCGAGGGCAACAAGAAGAGGAGACGGAGAATCCCGGAGATACCGATCACTAGACCGATCTCGGGTGGCGAGGCGCGCAGCGACGCGATATACAGCGGCCAGAGCGTGAAGAAGAAACCGACAGCTCCCTCATTGAGGAGCGATCCTGCGAAGAGCCGCCACGCCGTGGCGCGGGCAGCGCTGGAGTTGAGCGGACTGTCACTTCCCATCCCGCCCCCTGCCTATCCGCGCTAGTATACGAGGGTGTGGCCGTCCGGCCGCAACGAGAGACGAGCGTTCTGCCGGATCTCTCGGTCACCAGAGCTCATTCGGCTGTTTTCCGGAACTGCCTTGCTGGGCTGTGGTGCGTGAGCTGGATCAGCTGGATCGTTCCTTCATCAGAACGGGAAGGATTGCGGTGATGATCGATCTCATCAGTGATACGGTAACGCGGCCGACGCCGGCGATGCGCCGCGTCATGGCCGAAGCAGAGGTCGGTGACGAGCAGCTTGGCGAGGATCCCTCAGTCAACCGGCTGCAGGAGATGGTTGCCGAGCTCACTGGGAAGGAGGCAGCGCTCTTTCTCCCTTCTGGCACGATGTGCAACTTGATCGGCATCAAGGTACACACCCAGCCGGGCGACCGGATCCTGATCGAGCGGACGGCGCATCCGGTGACGTCGGAGGCTGGGGGGCCGGCGCTCGTGTGCGGAGTGATGACCCAACTCCTCGACGGGGTGCGCGGGGTCTTCACCGCAGAGCAAGTCGAGGAGGCGGCTGATCAGGGGGATGGGGTCCACACGCCGCCGACAACGCTCGTCTGCCTTGAGAACACGCATAACCGTGGTGGGGGGAAGATCTGGCCCCTCTCCACGCTCGAGGCCGTCAGCGCGACAGCGCATCGGCTGGGGCTGAAAGTGCATCTGGATGGGGCACGGTTGCTCAATGCGGTCGTGGCGACCGGGATTCCGGCGCAGGTGTGGTGTCGGACAGTCGATACGGTCTGGATCGATCTGTCCAAAGGGTTGGGATGCCCTGTGGGTGCGGTGCTGGCAGGCGACCGGGAGACGATTCGGCGGGCGCGGCGCTACAAGCAGATGTTCGGTGGTGCCATGCGCCAGGCGGGGATACTGGCAGCAGCGGGAATTTATGCACTTCAGCATCATGTCGAGCGCTTGGCAGAAGATCACGCCAATGCGCGGTTGCTCGCGGAAGGACTGGCGGAGACCCCGGGGATCGGGATCGATCCGGCGGAGGTAGAGACGAATATTGTCTTCTTTGATGTCCGAGACACGGGGATGACAGCCCAAGAATTCACCCAAGCACTCCTCAGCGAAGGAGTTCGCATGGGAGCCATGGGACGGTACCGCGTCCGGGCTGTGACGCACCTGGATGTCTCGCGGCAGGACATTGAGCGAGCGATTGCCGCGGTGCGTCGGGTGGTACTCGCGCATCGCTGACGCTCAGCGAGCGATCCCGGCGAAGTGCCAAAGGTCGAGTTCAGGAAGAGGCGCGCCCAGTTGGGTGAAGAGTGTTGCCAACTGGGCGCGATGGGCGCAACCGTGCGCGATTGCCTGGGCGAAGATGACCCAGGCCGGAGTGGAAACGGCGCCGAAGGTTGGTGAGTTGAAGGAGATGATCTGGTCGGGCGGGATCGCCTGAGCCAGTTCGATGAGCGCTGCGCCGGTCCGCTCAAGCGATGCGCGAATCACTTCGAGATCGACATCGGATGGGAGTCGTTGAGGCTCTTCGTCGCACAGGCGAGCGACATAAACAGCCTCAGCGGTCGCCAAGTGCGCAAGCGTCGCGCGGATTGACCCGTAGACACCGGGTGGGGGTGGCGCGTCGAGTAAGAGTGGATCGACGGTGCGGCAGTGGGCGAGCACCGCTTGGTTGGCCCACTGGTGAAAGCGCAGGAGCTCTTGCAGGACGCTCATCGCCCACTCTCCCTGGCATTGGCACACGTGGAGCCGTGTGTCAGTGAGTTGGTCCCCACACGGTCACGTCGTTGTTGCGGTCGAGGCCGAGTGCGACAAAGGTTGGCCAAGACAGTTCCACCACCCAGCGACTACGCCACGCGGCGACGTGCCCCGGGGCGACCGTGTCTCCGATCGTACACCATAGAGCGATACCGTTGGCGATGAGGAGCAGACGCTCCCCGGGGCGATAGTCCGGGTGCACACAATAGAAGCCGTTCGGGTCGGGGGACGCGTTGGGGACTGCACCGCCCCAGCGAGCATAGGTCGCAAGTGTTCGCTCCCACCAACTCACGTCGTAGCTCGGGTCATAGTAGGCCGCATGGCCCCTCCCTACCTCGGTGAGTGTCGGACCCTGGAGCGGCACAGCATTGGCTGGAAAGCGCTGGCGGAGTTCGTCGGCAGTGCGCAGGACATCGCTTGTTTGTGCACTGCTCCCAGCCGCGGCGAGGTAGCGGGCGAGCCCGGCCTCGAGGCCCTCGTGGGCGACGAACGTGGCGAGCGTCGCTGCGCCGCGCCGGGCATTCTCGGCCGGGTCGAGCGGATAGTGTGTGTCA
>DAOTWO010000091.1:0-13093 GCA_034435855.1 Thermomicrobium sp.
AGTCGATGTACTGGATACCCGCTCTGAAGTCTTCCACCCCAGGCAGCGAGTTCGTCGATCAAACGAGCGGCAAGTTGCGCTGTGCCGCCTCGCAGCAATGGCCAACCGACCAGATGCGCGCACAGCGCAAGCACCAGGGCGAAGGCGGCTGAGGGCATACGTTCGAGCGGCAGCGTGCTGTGCGCAGCGAGGCCGGCAAGCAATGCCCGTGCCTGTTCGGTTCGAAACTGCTGGCACAACTGGGTTGCTGAGCGCGTGCCCTCCCGAGCGAAGTGCAGGAGTGCGCTCCAAGGTACCGGAAATTCTGGAAAACGTATTACTCCGGGAGCAGGAGAAAGCAGCGTCGCGAGCAGCGCATCGCCACGCTCGAGTAACGGTTGAAAAAGTGCTCGATACCTTCCTCGATCTTCCCCGAGCTCGCCCGCGGTGCGCTCCAGATCTTGCCAGAGCAGGACCGCGCTCCCGTCATCAAACGGATGAGCTAGCGCCGCAGGAGAATGAACCCAGGCGAGACGTTCTGGAAGACCGATCGCACGGAAGAAGGGCGAGGCCGCTGCGAGTGGCAACACCGTCGCACAGTGATCGTGTCGGCTGCCGGGCACGATGCTGGGATCTGTTCGCAGTCCTCCTCCGCTCCGTTCCTGTCCCTCCAGGACGAGCACGCGCCGCTGCTTGCGCGCAAGCGCAATCGCCGCCGCCAGTCCGTTCGGACCAGAGCCGACGACGACCGCGTCCCATTGAGACTGCCGCATCAGAGCGTCTGTCAGCCTTGCGGTGCCTCCTCGTCCTGTCGACCTGCCAGCGACTCAACCATTGCGACGAAAGCGGCTTCCGGTCGAGCTCCCTCGAACTCGAGCGACTCATTGATGACGACTTTGGGCACTGCGAAGATCCGATAGCGCTGTGCAATATGGGGGAACTCACTCACTTCGACGACGTCGGCTGTGACCTTGTCACTTTCAATTGCCATCATGTGCGCCAACCTGGCGACACTTGGACAGTATGGGCAGGTGGGGGTGACGAAGACCTTGATATGAACCGGTTGGGTCAACTTCGCGAGAGTCTCCCGGCTGAGCGGAGTGAGTTCCGTCGTCCCCCGAGACACATCAACAAGGTCCTCGATCAGGGTCGCGAACTCATAGCCTGCTGGCACACCAATAAACCGCACTGTCCCCTTATTGTGTCCTTTGAGGACGATAGCCGGGATATCTTCAATCCCCTCTTGACGCGCCAGCTCCTGCTCCTGCAGGAAATCATGCACCTCCAGCGTGATCTTGTCAGTGAGCTCCGCAACCTCTTCAAGCAGCTCGTTCGTCTCGCGACAGGTCGCGCACTCGTATCCAGGGATGCGGATTTGGGTCACGCGTTGAGTGAACAAACGGATGGTTACCGGATCGTGCAGTCGCTCTGCAAAGAGCTGCCGGAGATATTCCTGGTCCGAGTGGCTGAGAATCGGCATGGTACCCCCTTTCCCGTTCCAAGGATTGTTACCCTCAAGCGTAATCGACGAGCAGATATGGAACCAACTCAGGCCGTGATGAATTGGGGTAATGACTACAGCCGCGAGGACGTGAAGCGCAGAGCGGTTCGCCTACAGCACGTACTGCGAACGCGAGGCTCGTGTGGCGCTCACTGATGGTACGATGGTGCAGGAGGTTCACATGAGTCGCATCCTTATCGGGACGTCGTCCTGGACTGACCACGAGGGATTTTATCCGCCGAACATTCCTGACCGCGAGCGATTGCGCTTTTACGCCCGCTACTTCCCCATCGTTGAGGTGAATTCAACATACTATGCCATCCCAGCGCGCCGAGTGGTACAAGGCTGGGTTGACCGCACTCCCCCTGAGTTTGTCTTCGATGTAAAGCCGCCGCGCCAGCTGACTGCAACACCCGAACAGCCTGGCGGGGAAGCGCCCGTTCCGGATAGCGAGATCGCTGCTCGCTTCCTTGACGCGATCGAGCCGCTGATCGCTGCGGGGAAGTTGGGAGCGATCACGTTCCAGTTTCCGCCGTCGTATCGCAATACCGAGGAACACCGGGAGTATCTCCGCCTGTTGCCAGAACTCTTCCCTGGCCTGTCAATCTCGGTCGAGTTCCGGCGACGCGACTGGTTAGATGAGCGCCATGCCCACCAGACTTTGGAACTGCTCAGGGAGGCGGGCTTGAGCTACACGATGGTCGACGAGCCACAGATCGGAGTCGGCTGTGTTCCACCGATCTACGCTGTGACCAATCCCCGCCTCGCGGTCGTTCGTTTCCACGGTCGAAATGCCGAGACCTGGTACCGTTTCACAGGCAAGACCGGCGAGCGCTTCAACTGGGAGTACCGTCAGGAGGAGCTCGAAGAGTGGCGGCCAAAGCTGCTCCGGTCTGCTGCTGAAGCGCAGGAGGTGCACGTCTTCTTCAATACCAATTACGGAAATCAAGGGCCACGCAACGCCGTGCTCCTCATGGATCTCCTCGGTCTCGAGCACCCACCGTTACCAAACCTGACTTAAGCGTCAGTGCACCTGCAAACGGTATTGGAGGAGGAAGTGCCACAGCGCATCGGCAGCCGCTGAGACCGGACGCCCGATACGTCGCACAAGTGACCACCAGCGTCGCACTGGAAACCCCTGAACATCAAGAATGACGAGGCGTCCAGTCTCGAGTTCGAGCCCAATCGCATCGCGTGGCATAACGGCGACGCCGAGATCTGCAGCGACAGCTTGCTTAATGGCACCGTTGCTCCGGAGCTCCATCGCCACGCGAATCGGGAAACCCGCTTCAGCAAAGATGCGTTCGGTATCGGCTCGCGTTCCGGAACCGATCTCCCGCACGAGGAACGGCTCGCGGGCAATTTCCTCGAGCGGTATTTGATGACGGCGCGCCAGTGGATGGCGAGGCGAGGCGATGACAACAAGTTCGTTCGGCAGGAACTGAGCGATTTCCAGGTCTTGTGGATCCTCGATCAGCCCCATGATTGCAAGATCGGCGTCCCCGGCAAGCAGCCGTTGGTGAACAGCAAAGCGATTGAGCACGTCAAGCGAGAGTTCCACACCAGGATAGGCACGGTGAAAGGCACCGAGCGCCTTGGGGACGACGTAGATGCCCGCTGTTGTACTGGCAGCCACCCGTACTTGACCACGCTGGGCGCAACGCAGCTCGCGTACCGCACTCAACGCTTCGTCCAAAAGATCGAGCATCCGCTCGGCATAGGGGAGGAGTTGGCGTCCCGCTTCGGTTAACTCGACTCCACGTCCGGTACGTTGAAAAAGCGGTACGTTCAGGATCTGTTCCAGTGCCTTGATCTGAGCTGAGACAGCTGGTTGGCTGATCACGAGCTCCTCAGCAGCACGCGAGAAGCTGCGGTGGCGCGCCACAGCTCGGAACACCTGCAGCTGCCGTAAACTCACGTCCATATAGATTCCCCCTATGCAACACATCACGAAGTGCTATTGCGAATTATATGCCCATATCGGTATGCTGTGAAGTGACGGAGCCGCTCCGTCAGGAGTTATCGATCCGAGGGGGGATCGTATGCCCAGGCAGATCAGTGCATGGAAGATCACGCACCTAGTCGCCTCAGCCTACCGCACCAAAGCCTATTCCTCTGTAGTATCACGCTGATTCCCAGTCACAATACGTCTCGCGCCCAGCTCGCTCGCCGCCTACGCGTCACTGCGGTCGCGGCAACACTTCTTGTCCGTCAGTGTGAAGCAAAAAGAAGGGAGGATCGCCATGTGGTCGTTGCCCCAACCGGTCGCCAATCCTGAAGAACTCCGTGAGACCCCATTGCTGCCACCCGGATACCGGGTGCCCGCTTCTCGTTGGGTGCACCCAAGCACGCGCCTGCGCCAACTTCTCGAAACGCTGCCATTCGTCTTCGCACCCGGCGTGTTCGATCCGCACGGGGCACAGCTTGTGATGTACTATGGCTTTCCCGCTGTCTACTTCAGCGGCTACTCATTTGCTATCGGCCATCTCGGGACAACCGACATGGACCTCTACTCAAGTGTGGAAATTGCCGATGCTGCCCGTCGGATCGTCTCAGCGCTCCGCAAGTTCCAACTGACGATGGCTGTCGGTGACCCTGAGAAGGGTATTCCCCCCAAGCACCTGCATATCCCCCCAGTAGTCGCCGATATGGACACTGGATATGGGAACCTGTTCAACGTCCAGCGCACGACCGAACTCTATGTCACTGCTGGCGTGGCGGGAGCGCACATCGAAGACCAGGTGATGCCAAAGCGCTGCGGGCACATCGGCGGCAAGGCACTCATCCCCGCCCAGGAAATGGTCGGCAAGCTCAAGATGATGCGCGCAGTGGCCGATGATCTCGGCAATCCTGACTTCGTCATCATTGCTCGCACTGACGGTGTCTCAGCAGTTGACGCACCGGAATCAATTCGCGGCCTCCCGCTCGCTATAGAGCGAGCCCTACGCTATCTTGACAGCGGTGTGCCTGATCTTCTCTGGTGTGAATTCCCCACCTCGGACCGCCGTCCCCTCGAGACTTTCGTGGAGGAGGTGCGCAAGCGCTTCCCCGATGCTCGCTTCGCCTTCAACTGGTCCTCGTCCTTCAAGTGGTTCACTGACCCGAACCCGATCAGCTTCCGCGAACTCGGCGAGATGGGCGTCCGCTTCATCTTCATCACTCTGGCTGCCCAGCATGCCATGGGACTTGGCTTCAGCGAACTCTTGCAAGACCTCGCTGCTCGCCAGGAGCAGGCCTATATCGACTTGCAGCGCCGTGAATGGGCACCAGGCACCGACTTCCCCACACGCAGCCATCACTTCTTCTCCGGTGTCCCGTATCACCATCTGCTCGGTCAGGCATACGACGCACCACGCCTCGGTACTCAATTCGAGGAAGAGCTTCCTGAAGAAGCAGTGGTCTGAAGTAACCGCTGACGCCGGGATGTGGAGAGAGCTCTCTCCGCATCCCGGCGTCATTTCGTTACACTAACTGCGAGCGTGTCGTGCGGTGATCAGGTGAGGGAGGCAACCTGATGGGAGGAGAAATCCGTATCGTCGGCCCGGTGACTGCCGAGTTCGCCGAAATCCTCACCGAGCCAGCACTCGACTTCGTCGCCGCACTCCACCGTGAATTCAACCCCCGCCGCCTTGAACTGCTGCAACGGCGGGTCGAGCGCCAGCAGGAGATCGATGCTGGGCACTTTCCTGACTTCCTTCCCGAAACGGCCCACATCCGGGACAGTGAGTGGCAGGTCGCACCGGCTCCGCCTGATCTGCAGGATCGACGGGTCGAGATCACCGGTCCCGTGGACCGGAAAATGATGATCAACGCGCTCAACTCCGGTGCCCGCGTCTTTATGGCCGACTTTGAGGACGCTCTCTCACCCACCTGGGCGAATGTCATCCAAGGGCAAATCAATCTCCGTGATGCCGTCCGTCGGACGATCAGCTTTGAGAGTCCTGATGGACGGGTCTACCGCCTTGCTGAACGAACCGCCACGCTCCTCGTCCGCCCACGCGGCTGGCATCTCGTCGAGCGACATGTCTTGGTCGACGGCGAGCCGATTTCAGCCAGCCTCTTCGACTTCGGTCTTTACTTCTTCCATAACGCCCACGAACTCCTGGAACGAGGCACCGGCCCCTACTTCTATCTACCAAAACTTGAGAGCCATCTCGAAGCGCGCCTCTGGAACGATGTCTTTAACTTCGCCCAAGACCGCCTTGGTATACCGCGTGGCACGATTCGCGCGACCGTCCTGATCGAAACAATCCTGGCTGCCTTTGAAATGGACGAGATTCTTTGGGAACTCCGTGACCACGCCGCAGGACTCAACGCTGGCCGATGGGACTACATCTTCAGCGTGATCAAGAAGTTCCGACGCCACCGCGAATTCCTGCTTCCGGATCGTGCCCAGGTGACGATGACGGTCCCCTTTATGCGCGCCTATACCGAACTGCTGGTCTGTACCTGTCACCGGCGGGGTGCTCATGCCATCGGTGGAATGGCCGCCTTCATCCCCAGCCGCCGCGATCCACAAGTGAATGAAGTCGCCTTGGCCAAGGTCCGCGAGGACAAGGAACGTGAAGCCAATGATGGCTTCGACGGAACTTGGGTCGCCCACCCTGACCTGGTTCCTATCGCCATGGAGGTCTTCGATCGCGTGCTCGGCGAAAAACCGCACCAGAAGGATCGCCTTCGCGAGGACGTCCGCGTCACGGCGCGCGATCTCCTCGATGTGCGTGTCCCTGGCGGTCAGATCACCGAAGGCGGCCTCCGCAACAACGTCAGCGTGGCTCTCCAGTATCTTGACAACTGGCTGCGAGGACAGGGCGCGGCCGCAATCTTTAACCTGATGGAGGACACTGCGACCGCCGAGATCTCACGCGCACAACTCTGGCAGTGGCGTTCTCATGGCGCACTGCTTGCGGATGGGCGCCCAGTCACGTCCGAACTCTACGCCCAAATCCGTGACGAAGAACTTGCCAAGCTTGGCGGTGAGCAAATTGGGCGCCTCCGCGAAGCTCGGGAGATCCTTGATCGGCTGGTACTCGCTGACGAATTCACCGAGTTCCTCACGTACATTGCCTACGACTATATCGACTGAAGAGGCACTGTTCTCTTGAAAGGAAGCGAGGGCGAGAAGTTGCTCCGCGACAGGCTCCAACTCCTCGCTCTCGCATTATGACGTGCCTTTCCTTTCGAAATGCCTCGGGGCCTTCCAGTAGTTCGGCTCGCGCCACACTTCGATTCTCGGCACCGCTGGCTGCTGCTTTCGCCGAGGCTGGGGAGCAACGTTCGGACCTTTACTTCCATCGCTGGTCACGTCAAAGTTCCTCCCAGCGTCGACTGTATAATGGGAGCCGCCCTCAGCCGAGCATCGCACCGCTCAACCTGACGGCATCGATCCCCTCTCATCGGCGGGTCGTCTGGCCACCGAAGCATCCCCTCACGCACCCGCCTGCGTGCCAACCGGTTCCCCCACCGCTGCCGAGTGCTTCAGGGACGTCATTGTCTGGAGCGCGCTCAGAGACCTGAGGTCCGTTACAGTGACCTGACCGAGGGCCACAAGGACTCGAGATGCTGCACCACCTGACAAGCGGGCGCGAAAGCCGCTGCACCTTCCATACTGAGGCGGTGTGTCGAAGGGGACAGACGTCTGTCACGCACGCGGCGCCAAGGGAGGACACACTGAGTACCTTTTCCTCGCAGCTCTCCACACCGCGCCTGGATTTCGTGTCACGACGCCTCCTCTGGCCCATCATCACGAAACACTCGTGCCGATGGCAGTTGACCGCCTGCGGCGGCCTCAAGCTGCGATACCACTGCCCGCCAATAGGCTAGTCGCCCTGGGACCAGGTCAGCCAGAGTGATCCAGGTTTCACGTTCCTGGGTTGACCCCCATGATGCATCCCAAAGGATCTGTGCTGAGACACCGGCAACGGCACCAGAGAGCAACTTCGCCAGCGAGGAAAGTGGAACAACAACGAGCTGCGCAACCTCTCGTGCATCCGGCAACAGTATCTCTGGTGCTGCCGGGAGCGCCCACACAAAGAGCTCCTGAATTTCTCGATCCCACGTTCCGGCCTCGCGATGTTCGGACCAGCGCGTCCCGATCCAGTGCACGTTCGACATGCAGACCTCAAGGCCAAGCTCCTCGTGGACCTCACGCAGGATTGGTGTCACCGCCTTTCCCTGCCGGAGATACTGTCGATCGTACTCCCCGTGCCGGAAGTGGCCGCCAACGCTGACGTCAATCCGCCCCGGCATTGTGTCCTTCGTTCGACTTCGGCGCTGCAGAAGGACGACCGTACCATTTTCCTCGCACCAGATGATCCACAGATGGAACGCTGCATGCCATAAGCCCACCCGATGCACGACACCACGTGGTGCCACTCGCCCGGTCAGCTCACCCGTTGGCGTGAGGACGTCAAACAGCTCGTCCTGTGGATCAGTTGTCATGGAGCTCGCCATGCCAGCTTCACCTTCGTGAGCGCTCGAAGCACGCAACCGTGGTGATGGTACTCTTTCGCCGACGAGAAAGGAGGGATGATGGACGCCAAACCACCGATTGACGTGACACTCTTTCAGCAGGTCGATATGCGCGTCGGGCGCATTATCGGTGTCGAACCATTCCCAGAAGCGCGTAAACCGTCTTATAAACTGACGATCGACTTCGGGCCGCTCGGGATCAAGCGTTCATCGGCCGCCATCCGCCCCTGGTATCAGCCGGATGACTTGCTCGGTCGGCTCGTTGTTGCCGTCGTCAACTTGCCGGTTCGTCGCGTGGCGGGATTTCCCTCTGAGGTGCTGGTCCTTGGAGCCATTCAACCCGATGGTCGGGTTATCCTCCTGCAACCGGACAATGCAGCCGAACTGGGAACTCCAATTGCCTAAAGAGCGGGTAGCATCCTGCCGCACCGGGGTACTCGTGGGGTAAGCGCCACCGCGATCCATCATCATGCAGCAAAAGGGGTGAAGCGTTAGCGAGGCTTGTGCTATACTTGAGTCGGAGTGCATAGGAGGTAATTTTAGGTAGCTTTGATCAGGATTGGAGAAAGAGTGATGAGCACTCCATCACGCAGCCGCTGGCTCGGACTTGCCGGGCTTGCGCTCGGCCTGGCAATGATCATCGTCGATGCAACCATTGTCAACGTTGCAATTCCCAGCATCATCCAGGACCTTCGGCTCGAACTCACTGACGCTGAGTGGGTAAACACGATCTATTCGCTCGTTTTCGCTGCTCTGCTCGTCACTGTCGGCCGACTCGGAGACCTCTTCGGTCGGAAGCGCATGTATCTCCTGGGTCTTGCAGTCTTCGTGATTGCGAGCCTCATCGCAGCCCGCTCGACATCTGGGTCACAACTGATCGCAGCACGGGCACTTCAAGGGATTGGCGCCGCGTTGATCCTCCCCTCGACACTTTCTTCGGTCAACGCCATGTTTCGTGGGCGTGAGCGCGCCATCGCCTTTGGCATCTGGGGCTCCGTGATCGGTGGTATGGCAGCCCTCGGTCCGCTCCTCGGCGGGTGGCTGACGACCAATTTTTCTTGGCATTGGGCCTTTTACATCAACTTACCGATCGGTGTTGTGGCTGCCACTCTCGCGGCACTGACGGTTCCTGAGACGCGTGATCCGCATGCCCAACGCGGTCTGGATCCGCTCGGCATCCTGACGAGTGCCCTCGGTTTTGGCGCTCTCGTTTTTGGACTCATCGAAGGAGAACGGTACGGCTGGTGGCAACCGACGGAGACATTCCGTCTCGGCTCGTGGACCTGGCCGCTCGAGGCAGTCTCCCCCGTCCCGGTAGCGCTGGCCATCGCTGCAGTCCTGCTCCCAGCTTTCGCATTGTTCGAGCTCAACCGTGTCCGCCGCAAGCAACCAGTACTCCTGGATCTGCGGCTCTTCCGTTACCGCAGTTTCCGTTGGGGAAACCTCGCCGCACTGATTGTCAGCCTTGGGGAATTCGGCATCGTCTTCGTGCTCCCGTTATACTTACAGTCTGTCCTTGGCTATTCAGCTCTCCAGACCGGATTGGTACTCGTTGCGACTGCACTCGGTGCGTTCTTCGGCGGGCCAGCTGCAGCCAACCTTGCCCAACGTTTTGGCGCACGCCAAGTCGTTCGTGCCGGTATGCTCCTTGAGGCAGTTGGCCTGCTCGCGATCATTCCTGTGCTCGATCCGACCACGACCGGGTGGCGAATTGCCCCAGCACTCTTCGTGTACGGGCTTGGGGTCGGGTTGGCCACGGCGCAACTCACGAGCGTGATCTTGGCAGAGGTCCCCACTGCCCAGTCCGGCCAAGCCTCAGGGACACAAAGCACGACTCGTCAGGTTGGCGCTGCCCTGGGAATCGCAATCCTGGGCACGGTGCTGTCTGCTGGACTAGGCTCTGGGACAGAATCCCGCCTCTCGGCGCTCCCGGGCTTCCCGGTAGAGCAAGCGACCCAACTCGCCAGAGCAACCAAGCAGTCGGCGGGACAGATCCTCGTCCAGCTGCGGGCTCAGCCGGGGACTGAGGCAATCGTTCGTGCCATTGAAGACGCGTTTACCACCGCTGCTCATCGTACGGCGCTTGTCGCGGCGGCGTTTATCATGATCGGCTTCGTGGCGAGCTGGCTTATCCCAGATATCCGTCCTGGTCAGGAGGACGAAGCGGCTGAGCGGGCGGCAACGCGCGCCAAGGCTCAGGCTACCCCTCCTGCCTCAAACCCGTCTTGAACCGTTGCCTGGTGGACGCTTGTCGCTGCATACCCGTCGACGTGAGCGGCAGACCCTCCTGCCAGATATGCTGCCCCGGGAGCTGGCTCACCAGCCGCCCACCCTACGAATGCGTGGGTCAACGTAATACAAGAAGCAACAACACTGTGCCGAGGGCAAGCCGATACCAGATAAACACCCGCGTACTGTAACGTTGGAGAAATCGCAGCAGAAACGCAATCGCGAGAAATCCAGTGATGCTTGCGCTCGCGAGGCCAAGTGCGAACGTGACCAACTCTTCCTGCGGGAGACCAGTCCGCAGGAGTTGGAGACTCTCGAGCACTCCGGCACCGAGGATCGCTGGCGTACCAAGGAGGAAAGAAAATCGCGCTGCCGCTGACCGTTCGAACCCAAGAAACAGCCCAGCCGTGATCGTACTTCCGGAGCGGGAGACACCAGGTAACAGTGCGAACATCTGGGCGACACCGATCACGAATCCATCACGGAGGCCTAGCTGACCCAGGGCACGGACATGGCGCGCACGAACTTCCGCCACCCACAGCAAGATCGCCAAAACCACCAAGAGTATCGCGGTGATCGCAATCGCTAGTTTCCCTCCACCACCTGCGTGAAAGAAGTGATCTAAGAGATCATTGCCGAGAAATCCCGCGACACCAGCTGGGACAGAGCCGACGATGATCGCCCAGCCAATCCGTCCCTCGAACGTCCCGAACGGGCGTCGTGTCCAGAGACCCTGTACCCAGCCACGAGCAATTCCGAGGAGATCCCTCCAAAAGTACACGACCACCGCTGTCAACGTACCCAGATGAAGAGCGACATTGAACGCGAGCCCGGGCTCCGGCCATCCGAGAAGCCAGGGAACGACAGTCAGATGCGCCGAACTGCTGATCGGTAGAAATTCGGTGAGCCCTTGAATCACCCCGAGGATCAGCGCTTGAGACGGATTCACGACCCAGAAGCCTCCTCTGCCTGCGCCCGACGGATGACCGTCCAACTCAACTGGTGCTGCCACCAAAAGGCGAGGCCGACGAGGGTTATGGGAAAGTACAGAGCCCCATGCAAGACAATGGCATACGAAAAGACTGTCGCACGCGGCAGTCCAGCAAGCCCGGAGAGTGCTAAGAGGATTCCGGCTTCGAACGGCCCTACATAGCCGGGAGACGATGGAATAAGGGTGGCGAGGTTCGCAACCGCTGCAGCAAGCAACACAAGCGCCGGTGAGAGGTCCAGCCCGAAACCTCGCGCAATCAGCCCGTACATCGCCGCTTCGGCCAACCAAGCAACAACCGACAGCACTGCCGCTGTTCTTACGGTGGGTCCATGGCGGAGCGCAGCAATACCGTCGAAACTAGCACGCACCATCCGGTCAATCCGAGGGCGAAATCGTCCCGGCAGGAGCAACGTCACTCGCTGAACCAACTGCATGCTGTGCCGCGACCGCGCCGCAGCGAGCGCTAAAGCAAGAGTGGGCAGGAACACTCCAGCGGCCAGGAGTGCGACATGACGCAAGGTTGAGTTGAGTGCCACCACAACTGAGGCAATGAGGATAAAGGCAAGCATTGTCAAGCCATCAAGGAGACGCTCGATCACGATGGTTGCAAGCGTCGCCGTCTTGCTTGCACCAAACCGCTGCGAAAGGGCGTAGGCACGGACCACCTCTCCGGTGCGGAACGGCAGGACGTTGTTGGCCATATAGCCGATCGCCACAACCGGAAAAAGATCCCGCCAAGATGCTCGGCAGACCGGGCGCAGCAGCACCGACCAACGCATTGCCCGCACGGTCACTCCGAAGAAGTACATGAGGATCGCGGGAATCAACCACCAGTATTCGGCCGCTCGAAGTGCAGCGAAAAGTGCCGCGAAGTCCTGGCCGCGCAGCGCGAGAAAGAGAAAGACGATGCTAATCAGAACACCAATGACGACGCGTCGCACTGGTTCGCTCGTCCCTTCCTCGCGCCTCGCGATGGGCGCCGCTGGAGTATAGCAAGATCGTTCCACCCCTGCCGCCGTAACACCGGCTGCCAAGGGCACTTCCAATCACCACGAAGCATGCACGTCTCAGCTCGGTATAGCCCCATTAAGACGCGAACCGACGGCACGTGACCAGTGTCAGGCGTACGCATTAGCACTCGTCGAGTGCAGAAATCACCGACCTCTACCCAGGAGACGGGATTCCATCCCTCGATGGCACGAGCAGCGTGTCACCCACGTCCGTCCGTCCTCACCAGGAGATCGGAGCATCGCCTTGAACATGAGGGGGCAAAGCAGCACGCACGCGCCGCACACATGGCACCGATCAAGTACATGACCATGGCCTCGACCTCGTGTGGGATTTGACTAGGGCAGCGGGAGATCATGGTACTTGGCTGACTGCGCAGTCCTCTTGACGACAAAAGCGCTATCACGTACGCTAGCGGTCGTCCGTCGACTGTCGACGATCGACGGACTGCGATGTTCATTTTGGGGAAAGACGCTGACGGTGTATCAACTGCCGGGGATTGTGACGTCGACATTGTCACAACGTGTGGAAGAGCAATTGCGTGAGGCTATTCTGCTCGGCCAACTCCCGCCAGGTCAGCGCCTCATCGAGGAGCAGCTGGCTCGTGAATTTGGTGTCAGTCGTGCACCAGTGCGCGAAGCGCTGCAGCGTCTGGCACACGAAGGGTTCGTTCGCGTTCGTCCACGACACGGCTATATCGTCCAACCGCTGACGGCGACGATGGTCGAGGAACTCTTCGATCTGCGTCTGGCACTTGAGCCACCAGTCTTCCGCACGGTCGCAGAAGCGTTTACCGAGGAACTCGCTCGGGAGCTTGACGAGATTCTCCAACGGATGGACGGTGCTGCAAGCCGCCGTGATTGGGCCTCTCTTGTGCAGGCCGATGCTGCCTTTCACGCTGCTATCGCTGTGGC
>DAOTWO010000092.1:0-2805 GCA_034435855.1 Thermomicrobium sp.
GCTGACACCCGAGCAGGCGGAGCTCCAGACTCGGGCGCGTCGCTTCGCTGAGACGGTCGTCAAGCCCATCGCTGCGCTTTACGACCAGGAAGAGCGACATCCGCACGAGCTGATTGTGGAGGCGCGTCGCGAGGGATTGACCGAGATCACCATTCCGCGGGAATACGGAGGCCGGGGGCTTGGTGTCATCGAGTTGGTGTTGGTCGCGGAGCAGCTGGCGTGGGCCTGCGCAGGCTTCACTGCGGCGGCGTGCTCCAGCTGCCTGGCAGGCGAGCCGATCGTCATCGCTGGAACGGAGGAGCAGAAGCAGCGATGGCTCTCGAGACTCGCGGCAGGTGAGTATGCGAGCTTTGCTTTGACAGAGCCTGACGCAGGCTCTGATGTGGCAGCACTGACGACGGTCGCCAGGCGGCATGGTGATACATATGTCTTAAACGGACACAAGCGCTGGATCGGGAATGCGCCGATCGCCAGCTTCTTCGTCGTCTTTGCCAAGACCGACCCGACTGCCGGGCGGAACGGCATCAGCGTGTTTGTCGTCGAGCGTGAGAGCCCGGGGATCACGACAAGACCACTCCGCAAGCTGGGGCAACGCGCGATCTCCAACGGAGAGATCGAGTTCCACGACGTCGTCGTGCCGGCAGCAAATTTGATCGGGCGCGAAGGGGATGGGTTTGCCATCGCCATGCAGACTTTGCGGCGGCCCCGCCCCATGGTTGCTGCCTTTGGCGCGGGGATCATTCAGCGATGCTTAGACGAGTCGTTGGCGTATGCGCAGCAGCGGCGGACCATGGGCCAGCCGATCATTCGGCATCAGGCGATCGGCCATAAGCTAGCCGATATGCGGATCCGGCTTGATGCGGCTCGCCAGTTGACGTATCTCGCGGCGTGGTTGGCAGATCAGGGCGAGGACAATACGCTGGCTGCGGCAGTGGCCAAGGCTTTCGCTGCTGATGCGGCAATGTGGGTGGCGACGGAGGCAGTACAGATCTTCGGCGGGAATGGATACAGCCCTGACTATCCAGTGGAGAAACTCTTCCGGGATGCAAAGCTTCTCCAGATCTATGAGGGAACGAGTGAGATTCAGCGCAACGTGATTGTCCGGGAGTTGGTCCGGCTCGCTGGAAATCGGCGCTAGCTCGGTTCGAAACGAGAAGCGTGGCAGCGACGCTGCACTCCGCTATCTCGGCGGGGGACGTGCGTGGTCACTCTGGGTGATGTTCCCAGTGTGACCGTCGTGCGTCCGCTCACCGCGGTTGTGATGACACGTCTCATCGGGACAGTGGGACACCAGTGCATCCTGGCCAGGAGCCGCCGTCGTGGTGCCATCGGCGTCGAGCGACAGGGGCGAAAACGGTCGTTCAGGCAGAATGCACAGCGAGGTCGAGCAGTAGTACCGGAGGAATGGTCGCGCACCAGCCTCGGGCGACCGGGGGCTGGAGGCTTTGACACCGCGGTGCTGTGGCGCAAGCGTTTCATCGGTAGCCAGGCTCTGGGTTCTCGGGTACCAGCTGCCCAGCCGGCTCTTTGCTATTCGCGACGCGTGAGGTGGTATGGACAAAACGGCAGTATGGTTCGCCCTACCGAGAGGCCAGAGCTTGTGGAGCGTCTGGGAGAAGGCCGCGCGGATGAGTGGGTAGGCTTGTCGCGGTCGTCCGGCGTGTCGCTGCGCGACGCGTCGAGTGTGGCAGACAAGCAAGTGATGAGAGAGGGAGCATTTATGGAATGGTCGTACCGCTGCACGCGTTGTGAGGTGTTGTTGGTACCCGAAGCGACAACGTGGTGCTGTCCACGCTGCGGTGGAGTGTTGAGGATCGAGCCGCCACTCCGACTCGTCAGGGACGCAATTGATACCGAAGACAGAACACTGTGGCGTTATGCTGCAGCATTGCCGGTCGCACGACCACCGCGCACACTCGGCGAAGGCCTGACGCCTTTGGTCGAGGGAGAACTTGATGGGGAGCCAGTGCGCTTCAAGCTGGACTTTCTGTTGCCAACCGGTTCCTTCAAAGACCGCGGGGCAAGCGTGCTTGTCGCCTTCTTGGCTGCCCAGGGTGTCCGCAGGGTGACGGTGGATTCGTCCGGGAATGCCGCAGCGGCTTTTGCCGCCTACGCGGCGCTACACGGATTGGAGGTATCGGTCTTTGCTCCCGCTGGAACGTCACCGGAGAAGATCGTGCAGGCCCGTGCCTACGGAGCGGAGGTCGAATTCATCGCTGGGCAGCGTGACACGGTCGCCGCTGCTGCGCAGGTGGCGGGACGAGCTCCAGAGACAGCGTACGCGAGTCATAATTGGCATCCTCTTTTTGTCGAAGGTACGAAAACTTGGCTGCTCGAGGTGTGGGAGCAACTCGGTCGACGTTGGCCGACCGCGTGCTTTATGCCGGTTGGTGGAGGGAGTTTACTGCTCGGGGCACACCTCGCTCTCCAAGCCCTCGGCGGGAATGGGCCGGCCCTCGTGGCTGCCCAGCCGGAAGCCAGTGCGCCGCTGGTGCGGGCCTGGATGCGTCCAGATCAGGTGTTGGAGCCGGTAGAGCCAGGGGTGACGCTCGCTGAGGGGACACGGATCGGCCGGCCACCAAGAGGCGAGCTCCTACTCGAGACGCTTCGAATGAGTGGTGGTTGGCCAGAAGCGGTGCCGGAACCATTGTTGATCGAAACGACTCGGCTGCTGTGGCGGCAGGGCCTGTTCGTGGAACCAACCGCAGCGCTGGGAGCGGCGGCTTATCGGATAGCACGACGACGTGGTTGGCTGCCAGAAGAGCCGGTTGTGATCGTTCTCACTGGCAGCGGGCTGAAAGCAGC
>DAOTWO010000093.1:0-19542 GCA_034435855.1 Thermomicrobium sp.
AGGCCAAGGAGTTTGGGGCCACCCACACCATCAACCCCACGCGGGAGGATCCAGTCCAGCGGATCATGGACATTACCCACGGCGTCGGCGCCGACGCCACCATCTTGACTCCGAGCTTAGTGACACCCGCGCTTTTGGCCACTGCCACGCGTGCGACACGTAAGGCCGGTCGGACAGTCATCGTGGGGGCCATCGGCCGAGATCCGAATGAACCGGAGACTCATCCACTCGACCTTATGTTCATGCTCATGGCAAAGGAAGTCTTCGGGACAATCTTTGGCCATAATGTGCCACGCATCGACATTCCTCGCCTTCTCGCGTTGTACCGTGACGGCAAGCTCAAGCTCGACGAACTCGTGACGCGACGCTATCGGCTTGACGAGATCAACCAGGCCTATCATGACGTCGAACAAGGGCGCGTCATCCGCGGCGTGTTGATCTTCGACTGAGAGAGAATTTCTCGGGAACGGTCTCCTCCCTGGGCAGCGGGAGATTGCTGCCCAGGGAAATGCTGTGTTACGGGTCGCATCGGACAGGACAGTCACCCTCATGCTAAGATCGCTTTGAGGAACAGGCACTCTTCCGAGTGCCACCCGCATCAGGCACTGTTCGACAGGTAGGCAGACGATGGCTCCGACGACGCCGAATCGGTCGACACCGTTGCGTTGTCCACTCTGCCGCCGGGAGCTCCAAGACGTGATCATCCGCCAGATCGGTCGGGTCACGGCCCAGCTCCCGTGGCAGCTCCACGCCGGACGCTGTCCCGAGCATGGCTGGTTCCAGGCGGAAGTGATCAGTCGTCCGCCCCGCGAGATCTTCCCAGTCAGCCGCCCGGGCGGGATCGCCCGCCGCATCGTGCTCGACGACAAGGAGATCTATGCGTTCCCGACCATTTGGAACCGGCTCGACACGCGGCAGGAGGTCGACCCCTTCGATGCCCGATTTTGGGAAATTGACTGGGAGCGATTAGGCGTCCGCCCCCCAACCATGACACCGACCGCCGAAGTCGTCGAGACGGTCGGGCGGAGCGAGCGCCATGCCTGAACTCCCAGAGGTCGAGGCAGCTCGGCGCGGCATCGCTGAGCAGCTCGTCGGTCGGACCTGTACTGGCTACGAGCTCTATCGCCCACGACTGATTGTCGCACCACCGGGGCTGACACTCGACGCGATCGTCGGCCACCCACTGGAAAGCGTCGGTCGCTGGGGAAAATATCTCTGGCTCGTCTTCCCGTCCTGTGCACTCCTTGTGCACTTGAAGCTCACCGGTCAGCTCGTTGCGCGCGGAAGTAGTATCCCCGGCTTTGCCGCCGGGCATCCCGTTCCTCCTTATGACGCACCACTTCCACACAAGTCGACCGCGCTCCGCATTGACTTTGCGCCGGATGCACACCTGTTTCTCACTGACGTGCGCCACTTCGCCCGTGTCCAGCTTCTTCCACCGACCGAACTCCCAGCGGCGTTGCAGGCACTACGCCTCGGCCCCGACGCCCTCAGTCCAGACTTCACGCTTGACACCTTCCGCACCGCGCTCGCCCGCCGGCGCGGGATACGTCTGAAAGCAGCACTGCTCGATCAGCGGATCGTCGCCGGGCTGGGCAACATTTACGCCGACGAGAGCCTGTGGGTTGCCCAGCTGCACCCCGAGCAGCCAGTCATGACGCTGACCGACGAGGAAATTACGCGGCTCTACTGGGCGATCCATGAGGTGCTGAAGATCGCAGTTCCACTCGGAGGAGCAAAGATCCTGAACGGGCGAGCGGTTCCCCCGGTCGGCGAGTTCCCCTACGTCCATGGTCGGGCCGGGCAGCCCTGCATCCGCTGTGGCACCGTCATCCTCAAACGCACTGTTGCCGGACGCGGGACCTACTTTTGTCCGCGGTGTCAGTCAGCGAAGAAGCCAACGACGGAACCAAGCCCTGAATTCTCGGCACGAGCAGCGTCTTGACATTCCTTTAAGCACTCTCGTGCCGAGGAGCTCCGACAGGCTGCGCGTGCCCATTCGCCTCGTAGACCTCGCGCTTGAGCACGCAGATGAACGGGAGATTACGGTAGAGCTCTCGATAGTCCAGACCGTAGCCGACAACGAACTCATTCGGAATGGTGAATCCCACGTATTTCACGGGGACTGGGACGAGTCGCCGCTCCGCCTTGTCCAGCAGCACACAGATCTCAATGCTCGCCGGATTCCGTTCGCGCAGCGTGCGGAGAATGAAGTCGAGCGTCAGCCCCGTGTTAACAATGTCCTCGACCAAGAGGACATGCTTGCCGCTGATATCGAGATCGAGATCCTTCCGAATGGCAACCCCTTCCCGAAGATCGCGTGAGAGCTGCAGGTAATCGATCGCGAGCGGCCGCGTGATCGCACGTGCAAGGTCGGCAAGGAAGAATGTAATCCCCTTGAGCACGCCAACGAGCACGAGCGATTCCCCTGCATAGTCCTCGGAGATTTGGCGGCCGAGCTCGGCGACTCGACGCTGGATCTCAGCCGGGCTCAGGAGTACCCGCTCGATCTGATCTGGCCGGAGTGAAGTGATGTCGACGGAACCGTACCCGAAGCGCGACAAGATCTCATGATAGTCCTTACGATAGAGAAGGACAATATTCACATGTGGATAGAGCTCTTTGAGACGTCGCACCTTGCGGTGCTTGCGCGTCACGAGGCTCTGCTTCATCGTGGTGAGTTCGACGTAGAGATCTTGCTCGGGGAGATAGAAGTCCGGGGTGAACTGCTCGACAATCCGCCCATCCTGCCAGCGAAGGGGAAACGAACGCGGCTCGTATTCCCAAGCGATACGGTAGAAATCGAGGAACGCTGCAAACTCTGCTTCAGCCGGATGCGCAAAGCGTACCCGTTGTGCCCGCTCTCCCGGGGCCACCAGCAGATGCTGCACCTCTGCTGTCATCAGCCCTCCTCATTGCCGACTTTCCCAATTGTACTTCCCCTACTCCTCCCCGCTACCAGTATAGCACAACGCAGGCGGCAAAGAGCATTCACAGGTCAGTGCCATTTTGTCACAATTCTCGTACGGACGCCACGAACCTACTTCCCATCCTCTGTGGGCTGGGATCACACCGTCAGTACCGTCATGACTACACCAGTGCCGGACGGGCACGTACTCCGTGTGCGTCGCCGCTCGGTCTGCCTCGCCCACAGCGCCCCAGACGGAAACCTACTCCTCAGCCGGCAATCCATAGCGGTGCCGCGCCTTGCTCGTCACCATGATCCGCTCTTCGGATTCACTAGGTTTCCGCGCGATGAACCCTCGACGCGCCTGCTCGGCAACCCAGACGTCGTCAAAACCGTACCGCTCTGCCAATGCGACGAACGCCTCAACCGAGAGTGGCCCCGCTTCCACCGCTTCTCGATACAGCTCGCGTCGGCGCACCTCATCCTCAGAGTCCGGTTGCAGGAGCAGGCGCTCAACCGGATGACCACCCGATCGTAACGAGGCGATCACGTCTGGCAGGTCACTGACTTGAACGTTCCGGTAAATCCAGCCGTACGGATACACGACGATGTTCGGTCCCAGATCACAGAGATCGATCGAATCACAGGTATTCACCATGATCTCGGCATCCAGCCCCGCTCGCTTGAGTTCGAGTCGGAGCCGAGCTGCAACCTGTTGCGCCCCCTTCTGTGTGCAGTGGTTGGCTGTGCAGACCAGCACGTGCGCTCGGCACCAGTACATGTGCGTGTCCTCTCAAGCTACGACACTCCAAAGATCCGTGCTTCTGAGCGACACAAAGTGCCCTTTACGCCTCTGGAAAGTGTAAATCTGCTGCGCCCGGTGGATCTCCTTCTTCAGCCCCCTGTCTTCCCCCTCTACTGAAGGCCCGCCCCACTTGATCCAGCGCGACTCTGCCACTCCACGCCCCGCTCTGCACCCGCCGATGAAACAGCGACGCACACCAGGCCAGTTTCTGTCAGCGGCGCAGAGACGCCGAGCACTCCGACTCCTCAACTCCGGCTCGAGCGCCAGGCAGCGCGAGGCATGACGGTCCGCAAGCGCACTTGAAAGCCAAAGGGGACACCCCGCCCGACGTCGGCGATCACCCGTTGTTTCCGCGGCAACGACGAGGACACAATGGAGGTGACCAGTACTTTGACTGCTGGGAAACACGACTGCGTGACGCTGCACGGCCCCGTCTCTCACAGAAGATCAGCCAACTTGTCCTCCCCTCGGAACGCAAATATGCGGCACTCGACGCAGCACCGAACTTCTCGGGGATCAACTCCTCCCCGTGACAACGCCTGCAGACCGCACTGATCCAGCACGGGACCATTCGCAGAATTCACTCGCGACACGGACAGCGCTGTCAGCCATACCGGTACTGGACGCCAAAGCCGCCTCTCGGATAGGTCCAGGCAATGTTCCGGAACTCAAAACAGACAATGCGGCACGTACCGCACTCGACGCATCCCTCATAGGAGAACTTGACTCGGCCATCCGGCAGTGGCGTATAGCACGCAGCCGGGCAGCACACGATGCATTGTTGACGCTCGCACTGCAGGCAGAGATCGGGGTCAATGATCCAGATATGGGCGCGTTCACGGTCGACATGGTAGGGTGTCGTGGCGAGCTTGCGCTCGAGCCCGGCACGGTCCTGAATGGGATCGATCACTCGTACCATCGATAATTTCCTCCTTGACCACCCCCAGTCTAACACGAGGGCTGAGGGGACTGCCTTTCACTCTTGTTCATGTCAGCATTCTCTCTCCGGAAACACGCGGAGAGCGGTCACCAGAGCCAGCCGCCTTTCGCACCCTTCCTCACTCCCTCATCCCCCCCGAGCCAGCGTTTTGCCGCCTCAACAGGGCTTTCATCATGCTGCCGCCACGGAGTACACTCTGCGAGCCGGGGCTTTCCGGCCCCGTTGGATGAAAGGCGGCACGATCAATGTCCAATGCGGTTACTCCTCCTGAACGGATCTGTATCTTTTGCGGCTCCCGTCTCGGCAACCGGCCAATCTATCGTTTGCATGCTGAGCGTCTTGCCCGGCTCCTTGCGGAGCGTGGTATTGGGATCGTCTACGGTGGTGGGAGCATTGGCCTCATGGGTGTGGTCGCTGACGCCGCGCTCGAAGCAGGTGGTGAGGTAATCGGCGTCATTCCTGAGGTCCTCATGGCACGCGAATTTGCACATCCGAACCTCACCCACCTCCATATCGTGCGCACGATGCACGAGCGCAAGGCACTCATGTCAGATCTCGCCGATGGGTTCGTCGCACTTCCCGGTGGCTTCGGGACGCTCGACGAACTCTTCGAGATCGTGACGTGGGCTCAGCTGGGTATCCATAGTAAACCAGTGGTGCTCCTCAACTCCGCCGACTACTACCGGCATTTGCTCGCCAGCGTCCGTCACGCGGTCGAGGAGGGTTTTATCACCCCGGAGCACGCTGGGCTCCTGGTTGTGACCGATGACCCCGAAGAGGCAGTCGAAGCTTTGTTAACCTATCAACCACCGATTGCGGTCCCACGCTGGGTGGGACGTGAAGAGCGCTAGACCCCCAATCGCTGGAGCTGGAAGTGCGCGGTCCCCAACACGACCTCCGCATCGGTCCAGGCCCACAAGCGAGCGAGCACCGGTCCCGGTCCGAGCCGTTCCAAGCGCTCGACAAGTAGCGGATTTCCGCCGGCAGCCAGCCCGATCCGCTGCGGCCCCACCGCGAAGGAGTGCACTGTCACTCCGAGCTCGGCATCGTGCACCAGTTCACCATCCGTCGCAGTCACTGCTCGCCAGAGCTCGACCGCGTGAGACAGATCCGGTACCGCGATGAGAACCTCTGCGAGACCGCGCGTTCCGTTTGCATGCTCAGCCTGCTGCCCATGTGGGACGCGTTCACTACGTGGCGTCACATCCTCGATGAGGAATGGAACCAGACCGGTGAGTTCATCCGGTGGTGTCGCTCCCTTCCAGGCAATCGTCACTCCATCAGGCCGCCGCCTGCTGCCCTCGCTGAGACGTAGTGTGATGCCGCGTGCGGCAATTTGCTCAACATCAGCCTCGAGACCGTCACTTCGAAGGCAAAGATCGATCATCCCCCCACCGAGCTCGCGATACCGGTACCAGCGGTGCTCTGGATGTGGTTCGCGAAAGGCGATGAGCTCCAAGTACGAGCCATCCGCGAACCCGATTAAGGCATTGTGCGTACCTGTTGGGTGCTCACCACCCCGCACGACCGTAAACCCAGCCTCCTGATATGCCTGAATCGCAGCCTCGAGATCCTCGACCAGGATCACAAGATGATCAACGTGTTGCAACATGGTTACCCTCCTCTGCGCTCTCCGAGGCCTATCGTCCCAGTGTATCGGCGCTCTAGACTCTTGCGCTTCCCCAATTTACCAATGCTGGTTCGTGTACGGTCTCAGAATGCACGGCGAGTCTCACTCTCACGCAAAGGCTCATTGGCACAGTCTCCACTCGTTGCCTGAGAGAACCGCATCCTGAGCTCCCGCTCTTGGCCTCAATGTGCTAAACGTGACCACAAGCAGCGACCGGCACTTGGCCTCTCCACACAAGCTGCTTTTGGTTCTGCTGCTCTCCCATGCCTCCAATCCTACCAACCGCTGATCTTTGAGGGAGGAGAGCGGTGGAACTCCAAGCACCTTCCACCCCCTGCTGGGAGCAGCCATGCGAGATATGGTTGCTCGAGTGCATCACTGCAGGACCTTTTCAGCAAGGAGTAGAACCCTCTGGAGAATAACGACCACCGTGGCAAGGCACACATCTTCCTGCAGGACCCTTTGGTTGCACACGACGGGATCCTTACGATCAGCGAGACGTTCTTGCCGAAGTGGAGCATATCTAGGTACACTGGCCGAAGCCGTGCCTACGCCTCGCGGCAGCTCGAGGTTTCCGCGAGACGACCGAAGGTCGTTCGGCTGTCCCGCGGGAGCACTCGAGAGTGACGGCGACTGCTTGCTCCCGCACAGCCATGTGAAGGTTCGAGTCCGAGGTCGCTCAGGACGAAGGACTGAATAATGGTTGTCAGCCTCGCGCTCCTAGGGCTTCTCGCTTTTGCCGCGCCTTGGCTCGCGGCCCGCTTGCAGCAGCGATTCGGCTACCTCGCGGCGTTCGTTTCAGGCGGGACGTTTGTCTGGTTCGCCCTTCAACTGCCTCATGTCGTGGACGGTGCCGAGCGGCTCGAGGAGCTTCCGTGGTTACCGACGCTTGGGACAACGCTGAGTGTGCGCCTGGACGGCCTTTCGCTCACTTTCGCGCTTCTTATCACCGGGATCGGAGCGCTCGTTGCGCTCTACGTCGTCGGGTATCTGGAAAATCACCCCCGACTCCCGCGTTTCTGGACCTCACTCCTCCTGTTTGAGACTGCGATGCTCGGGCTTGTTTTGGCCGACGATATGGTCCTGCTCTTCGTCTTTTGGGAACTCACAAGTGTCTCCTCCTTCTTCCTCATCGGCTTTGCGGATGAGCGCCCGCGCGCGCGGGCAAACGCCCAGCAAGCCCTGATCGTCACGGGGGCCGGGGGTCTTGCACTCCTTGTGGGGCTGCTCCTGCTTGCCCAGCAGCAAGGGAGTTTCCGTCTGCGCGAGCTCGTGACCATGGGTTCCCTAGAGCCACCCGAGACGCTCATCACTGTGGCATTCCTGCTTATCCTCTTGGGCGCTGCAACGAAGTCTGCGCAGTTCCCCTTTCACTTCTGGCTCCCCAACGCCATGGAGGCGCCCACACCGGTGAGTGCGTACCTGCACTCGGCGACCATGGTCAAGGCAGGGATCTATCTGCTCGCCCGACTTCACCCGGTCTTGGGTAGTCACCCCTGGTGGCAACCATCACTCCTCACTCTCGGACTGCTCACTGCGCTCACGGGAGCGGCACTCGCGATACCGCAGCGCGACCTGAAGCGCCTCCTCGCCTATAGCACCGTGAGTGCGCTCGGGACGTTAGTCTTCCTCCTCGGCCTGGGAGACGCCGGGATAAAGCCATTCGCACTCTTCCTCATCGCACACGCGCTCTATAAAGGCGGAGCGTTTTTGACTGCCGGTGCCATCGAGCACGTCACGGAACGGCGAACACTCGACGCGCTCGGCGGTCTCTGGCGAACCGCGCCGCTACTCGCGGGGACCACGGGGTTGGTAGCATTGGTGGCCGCCGGGCTGCCACCCACGCTTGGGTTCGTTTCCAAAGAGGCCATCCTGGAACTCGGCATCGAAACGCTGTCTCCGCTGCTCCTCCTTCCCCTCCTTCTCGCCTTCGTTGGTCAAACCACCGTGGCGTGGCTCCTCCTCCGGCCACTTCTGGCACGTCCACCGGAGAGTCTCCACCTGCACCATGCACACTGGTTCTCGCTTCTGACCGGGCCAATGCTTCTTGGGCTGATCGCCTTCGGAGGAGGTTTTGCGCTCGATCCTTTTGGCTCATTCATTGCTGCTGTGATTGCCAGCGTGCAGGGGAAAACGCCTCCTCCACTAGTGAAGCTCGCCCTCTGGCACGGGTTTACGGTGGCACTTGGCATGAGTGGCTTTATCCTCCTTTTCGCAGGACTGATCGCCGCACTCTGGCCGCGCATCGCGCCCTTAGGAGACCGTCTGGCGATTACGGAACCGCTCGCCGAGCGCCCCCGCGGGCTCGGCCGTCTGGCACCCGAACGAGGCTACCAGTCACTCATGAGCATGGTTCTGCGCTTTGCCGATGTGCAGACCCGACTCCTTCAGAACGGCTATCTCCGTGTGTATGTGACGGTTATCGTCGCCACCGCGATCCTGTTGGTCGTCGTCAGTGTGCTGCGCAGCAGGCTGACGATACCGGCTCCGCTCCCACCTTTGACAATCGTCGATCTGCTCGATGCCGTTCTCGTGCTGATTATCATTGTCAGTAGCTTTGTCACCGTGCGTGCCACTGAGCGACTCGTTGCCGTCGCGGCGCTGGGCGCACTGGGATTCAGCCTCGCTCTGCTCTACGCACGGTATGGTGCACCGGACTTGGCAATCACCCAAGTCCTGGTCGATACCCTGACGGTCGTCCTCTTAGTCTTTGCCTTCTACCGATTACCACGGTACGCACGGCTTTCCTCCACCGCGGCGCGCATCCGTGATGCCGTCCTTGCAACTGCCTTTGGTGTCGTCATGGGCGTCTTTGCGCTGCTGATTCACTTCTTTCGGTATCCGGAACGCATTTCCAGCTATTTTGCCGAACAGGCGTATGAGGCCGCGCACGGGCGCAATGTAGTGAACGTGATTCTGGTTGATTTCCGTGCATTGGACACGCTCGGTGAGATTACCGTTCTTGGACTCGCTGCACTCGGTGTCGCTGCGCTACTCGCTGCTGGGAAGGGGGCTCGGGACTGATGACTGCGCTCCCGTCGCTCATCCTGCGTACCGCTGTCCGGTGGATCTCCCCTCTACTGCTGTTGTTTAGTCTCTTCCTGCTTCTGCGTGGACACTACGAACCGGGGGGAGGCTTCAGCGGGGGTCTCATCGCTGCGACCGGTTTTGCGCTTCTCACCTTCGGTTATAGTCTGAACACGGCACAGCGTTTGTTGCGGGTACCACCGATCGTGCTTGTGGCCGTCGGTATCGGCCTCAGCCTTGCAAGCGGGCTCCTTGCGCTCATCACCGGGCAACCGTTCCTTACCGGCCTTTGGGTCAAGGTTCCTCTTGCCGGGGCGGTGACGCTTGAACTTGGCACCCCACTTCTCTTCGACGTCGGCGTTTACCTCACAGTCATCGGCGCGACCCTCACAATGCTGTTTGAGTTCGCAGAGGAGTGAACAATGGAGTTCCTCTTTGCGATCATGATCGGAACGCTATATGGCTGCTCGCTCTACCTCCTGCTGCGTCGTAGCATCGTCAAGCTCGCTATTGGGCTTATCCTCCTTGGCAATGGAGCAAATCTCCTCATCTTCAGTGCCGGCGGCTTGGTACGGGGTCGCCCACCGCTGGTGCCAGAGGACGCCACCAGCGTGCCCGCCCCGTACGCCGACCCGCTCCCGCAAGCACTGATCCTGACCGCCATCGTCATCAGTTTCGGGGTGCTCGTCTTCGCTGTCGCACTGATCTATCGAACATACCGCGCCCTGGCCACTGATGACCTCGACGATCTGACCGCGACCGACCGGCTCGGCGAAGTCCCTGAGGCAGCCCACCAGCCAGTCGTGCCCGTCGGTGTATCGGCACCGAATCCCCAGGACGGACGGTAAGATATGGGTCTCCTGGTTACCTTACCGCTGCTCCTTTCCTTGGCTTTCAGCCTGACCCTCTTTGCAGTACGTCGCCGCCGAACGGCGAGCCACGTTCTCGCCATCATCGGTGCCTCGGCACTCCTCGCCTCGGCCATTGCCCTGCTTTTCGTCGTCGCACGTGAGGGGCTCCAAGTTGTCGCTTTGGGCAAGTGGCCTGCACCTTACGGCATTGTCCTGGTCGCTGACCTCTTCAGTGCAGCGATGGTCTTGGTGTGTGCCCTCGTCTCCTGGGCAACGATCGTTTATGCCACTGCGTGGATCGACCCAGAACGTGAACGGACGGGCTTCTACCCACTGGTCTTTGCCTTACTTCTGGGAGTCAATGGGGCTTTCCTGACCGGTGACCTTTTCAACCTTTATGTATGGTTCGAGGTCATGCTGATGGCGTCGTTCGTTCTCTTGGTTCTCGGGGCCGAGCGAGGACAGGTGGAGGGTGGAATCAAGTACGTGTCGCTCAATTTGCTCGCCTCGGCGTTCTTTCTCAGCGCTACCGGCATCCTCTACGGCATAAGTGGGACTCTCAACTTTGCTGACCTCAGCCGAGTACTTTCTGGCACCGACCCCCGAATCCTTGATCTGGTCGCTGTCCTGTTCGGGATCGCCTTCGGCATCAAGGCAGGAGTGTTTCCCCTCTTCTTCTGGTTACCAGCATCCTATCACACACCCCCCGTACCGGTCTCAGCACTGTTCGCTGGTCTGCTGACCAAGGTGGGAGTCTACGCCCTCGTCCGCGTCTTCACCCTCCTCTTTGTCCACAATCCCGGGTGGACACACACGCTCCTTCTTGGCTGTGCGGCGCTCACTATGCTCACCGGGGTCTTTGGTGCACTGGCGCAACACGACGTCCGGCGCATCCTCTCATTCCACATCGTCAGCCAGATCGGCTATATGATCTTCGGTCTTGCCCTACTCACCCCGCTCGGTCTTGCAAGCAGCGTCTTCTACTTGATTCACCACATTGTCGTGAAGACCAACCTGTTTCTAATCGGAGGTCTCATCGAGCGCGCATTCGGTACTGGCTCACTCGATCGGCTCGGTGGGATATTTCGAGAGCGTGCATGGCTCGGACTATTGTTCCTGATTCCGGCATTCTCCCTTGCAGGTATTCCTCCGCTCTCCGGCTTCACCGCAAAGCTCCTCGTCATCCGTGCCGGACTTGCCACGCATTCTTATCTTGCAACGGCAATCGCCGTCGTCGTCGGGCTCTTCACGCTCCTCTCTATGTTGAAGATCTGGAACGAGGCATTCTGGAAAGCTCTGCCCGAAGGAGGACACGCAGACACGGCGTCCGTCCAGTACAACGCTCGCCTCGTTCTCCCGACCATCGTACTCGCTGCGGTCACGCTCTATCTGGGTATTGCTGGTGAGATGCTGCTGGGGCTATCCATGAAAGCCGCCGAGCAACTGCTCGACCCGGCCGGCTACCGTGCTGCTGTGCTTGGGACAGTCAATCCTGTAGCGATCGCTGGAGGTTGAGGATGCGGGGGTTCCTCTTAAACGTGTTGCTTGCACTGGTTTGGACGATGGCCGTCGGGCGGTTCACCTTTCCCCAACTACTGCTCGGGTTTGTCCTTGGCTTCATTATCGTCGGGATTATCGAGCCACTCTGGGGCAGTCCGAGATACTTCCCGCGGATCACCCAGGGACTCCGCTTTGTCCTCTTCTTCTTCCGGGAACTGGTGCTCAGTAATCTCCGTATCGCCTATGACGTTGTAACCCCCAGACTCCAAGCCCGGCCACAAATCATCGCGATCCCGCTAGAAGCGCGCACCGACACGGAGATCACCTTACTCGCCAACTTCTTAACACTGACCCCTGGGACACTTTCCCTCGATGTCTCCGCCGACCGGCGCGTGCTCTACGTCCACGCGATGTACGTCGACGACCATGACCGCTTTATCGAAGAGATCAAGCGCGGGATGGAGGCTCGCCTACTGGAGGCACTCCGATGACCGAGCGGCTCGTCGGTCTTCCTGTCTCCTCACCCCTCCTAACGATCGCGATGGTCATCCTCGTCGCTGCTCTGCTCCTTGCGCTCGTCCGCATTGTGCGTGGACCAACAATCCCTGATCGGGTCATTGCGCTTGACTTAACTGCTTCGCTCGTCGTCGGGCTGTTGCTTTTACTCGGAGCCGTACTGCAGCTGCTAGCGATCGTCGATATCGCCATCGTCCTTGCGCTGATCGCCTTTCTCGGCACCGTTGCCTTCGCCTCGCTGATCGAACGGAGGACCCGCGAATGATCGCGCTGGTAACTGGACTGCTCGCTTTCAGCGGTGCACTCTTAATGCTGATCGCTGCAGTAGGACTCCTTCGGATGCCGGACTTCTACATGCGCATGCAAGCAGCAGCCAAGGCCGGCACGCTGGGTATCCTCTTGATCGTCGCCGCCACGGGGATCACTCTTGGAAGTCTCTCCGCGTTGCTGCATGCCTTTCTGGCGAGTCTCTTCTTCCTCCTGACCACACCAATTGCAGCACACCTGCTCGGACGGGCTGCCTACCTTTCGGGCATCCGCCCCATGGTCCTTGAGGATGAACTCGCTGGGCGTTACCACCCAGCGACACATGAACTCCGTAGCAGTAATGCTCCGGCCGCCTCCACACCGGGAAGCGACCGAATCGAGGAGACTCCGGCCTAGAGGTCGGGATCTGCTTTACCGCTTCCCCGTGGCCGCCTTCTGTTCCTCATCGCCTACTTGCTGCTTCTGCGCCTTGCGGGCAGCTCGCCACCGCAACATCGCCACAGCATCCTCGGGCGTGAGCGGCACGCGCCCCTCCTTCGACTGACGGTACTTAAATGGATATCGGTGAGGCACACTGTGCTTCGGTTGCTTCAGCCGCTGGTTGACTCGCTTTCCTGCCTGCCGACGAAGCTTCTTGACCATCGATTCGACCGCCATTTGTGCTTCCTCCCATTTCCTCTACTTCACGGCGCCCTCTCGCGCCGCGGCACAAACATGTTCAACGTCTCGACTTCTTCGTCACCGACGACGGAGGCTCCATGTGGGACAGCAGAGCGGATCACCACCACATCACCCGGCTCGCAGACGATCTCTGAGCCATCCACCTGCAGAGCGAGCCGTCCACGCAGTACAACTGTGACCTGCTCTTCAGGATGCGCATGCGTCGGAAAAACCGCCCCCGGAGCGTAGCGATAGCGCACGAGCGTCTGCCGCTCGCCATGTACAGTCTGGCGGATGACACCCGGCTGCGGGCACTCCGGTTCGATTGTCTCCCACCGATAGAGTGTGACGGCCGGCAGCTCCTTCATCGGTCCACCTGCTTCCACGTCAGTCGAGTGGCGGGAGCCCGAGTCCGCAACGCTCACGCACCACTGCCATCTTTGCTGCCGCGAGCTCGCGCGCTTTGGCCGCACCTTCCTGGAGCGTTCGGATGACAATCGCTGGGCTTGCGGCGAGTTCTTCCAGCCGCTCCTGGATGGGCGTGAGCGCTGAAATGATCACCTCGGCCAAATCCTGTTTGAACTGGCCGTACCCTTTGCCTGCATACCGCTCCTCGAGCTCGGGAATTGGAATATTGGCGAGAAGCGAGTAGATCGTTAGCAGATTTGAGATGGCTGGCTTCCGCTCTTCGTCGTAACGAATGACCGTCTCCGAGTCGGTCACTGCCCTCCGAATCTTGCGGCGGATGACATCGGGCGGATCACGCAGTTCAATCCGACTGTCCGGATCAGGATCGCTCTTACTCATCTTCTTCAGCGGGTCGGTCAGAGACATAATCCGCGCCCCAGCAGGCTTGATGTCCGCTTCCGGTACCACGAACGTCTCGCCAAAGGTGTGGTTGAACCGGATCGCCACATCGCGCGTCAGCTCGATGTGCTGTTTCTGGTCTTCTCCCACTGGCACGACCGCTGCATCGTAAAGCAGGATGTCAGCCGCCTGCAGGACCGGATAGAAGAACAGCCCGGCACCGACGCGCTCCTGCCCTTTGGACTTTTCCTTGAACTGCGTCATTCGTCGGAGTTCGCCAAACGTCGCGAGCGTTCCCAAGATCCAGCAGAGTTCCGTGTGCTCCCGGACATCAGACTGAACAAACAGAATCGAACGTTCCGGATCGATCCCTGCGGCAAGCAACACACTTGCCACCTCAAGCGTTCGCTGGCGGAGCTCCTGCGGGTCGTACGGCACCGTCATCGCGTGGAGATCAACGATGCTGAAGATATTGTCGTATTGATCCTGCTGGAGCACCCAGTTCCGGATCGCCCCGAGATAGTTTCCCAGGTGAATACCACCAGTCGGCTGGATTCCCGAGAACGCACGCGGCTTCCCCGACATCCTCGCTCCTCCACGTATTTCACCCGGCCGGTCAGCATACCATGCTGAACAGCAGCACGCCTACGCGGGACCCGCTCGAGGCTACTACCCCACCCGCCGTGCGGGGAGTTTGAAGCCCCGCACCCCGATGAGACAGCTCAGCGTGACTGCGAACAAACCCGCACATCACCACAATCGGCAGCACAGTGAACTGCAAGGAGGGCACCACAATCCACGTCCCCCAGTTCATCGCCGTATGATACAGGAGTGCGGGTAGTAGACGACCTGCTACCCGTTCCGTCATCCAACCCATGAAGGTGGAGGTCGCAACAACCAGACCTCCGAGAGCGCAATACTCGGGGAGTTCATCGACCAAAAACCTTCCCGTAAGGCAAACCAGCGGAAGGTGCCAGAGCCCCAAGGCTACCCCGACCATCGCGCCAGCCCAGCACAGCCTCCACCAGGTACGCTGGGTTGCATGACCCCACGCCAGCCGAACTCCTCCTGGAGCGGTCCTGCCGTCAGCAAGATGACACCAAAACCGACCAAGGCTACGATCGGATCATCCACCACGGTGAGAGGGACCGCCTACGGCCAAAGCCAGTGGCTGAGGAGGATCCCGCCCGCCTACAGTAGGATCGGCAAGCCTACCGCCCCGAGCAACCACCGCTTCGGAAAATCGAGCGCGATGCCCCGACACAAAAGGTGTCCAATCCCTCGTAATCCGCTATTCCAGGCGGTCACCACCACCGCTCCGACGAACGGCCCGAATGCGGCTACATCGAGCGAACTCGCGACGAACGCGGTCAACCACTCGGAAGGGACCACCCCGCGCGTCACCAGACCTTGTGGCACCCAGAAGAACCATGACCATGCAAAGGTCACGAGAAGGTAAACACCGAGTCTCCACACCGCTGCCCGATCACTCGCGCTCGGCATTCATTCCCCCTCTGCCCCGCTCCACTCCCGCCGGCTCGCGAAGCGTCGCCGACCATAGCGCAGGGCCACCAATCCCGCACTCGCAGCGACTAGGCCCACGACGATAGGATAGGAACGAACGTACAATCCGACCTCGAGCATCCCCAGCGCCACTGCATTGGCCATCGCGTGGAACACCGTGACCCACAGGACGCTCTCGCCTGTACCCCGATAGACCCATGTCATCAGCACTCCGTTGGCAATCAGGAAGACGAGTTGAAGAATCCACGGCAGTCGGGACATCGGGGAATCAACGACGAAGAAGAGCGGCAGGTGCCACGCGAACGCCACCAGTCCGAGCCAGACCGAGGCAGCGAGATCGCTCCACCGTTGCGTGAGCACCGACAGGGCAAAGCCGCGCCAGCCGAGCTCTTCCCACACGTTGCTCAGCAGGAACACCGCGAGGCTGGCCAGAAACGACGGCCCAGTAAACCACGAGACGAGTCATTGAGGCCATGGCTGGGACGAGGTCAGCGCTGCTGCGAGCGTCCCCACCAGCATCCAGAACCCCAGGACGAGGACGAACCACACGACTGGAATGCGGATCCGCACGAGCGATTGGAACAACTCGCTGACTGCCCCTCGGCCGCTTCCCACCCACAGAACCGTGAGAGCGGTCATCGTGGGGCTGACACCAGCAGCGACGCTCAAGAGCGCCGCGACGAATGACGGCCACTCGGCGGGAATCAGCGCCGCGAGTCCCTAGGCGACCCAGGAGATCCCGAACGTTCCTGCGACAAACACCACGACCGGATGCACTCGGGCCACTTCCCGTGGCGGAACCACTTCGCTGCTCGTCTTTCGGCACCTTGAGGGCCTTCTCAGAGCCGACTTCGCTCGTGAGAGCGTCGTGAGGGCACGTCAAAAGGATACCACCACTAGCCATTTTCCAGAACGCTAACGTCACCGCCTACTGACAAGACTTCGAAGACTCTCCGCACCTCTCCCGTCCAGAATTACTGCTTACTCGGCACGCTTCTCGTCTGGGCCGTCGCGCCCGCCGTCGCTGTCCCCCTCTGCCAATGCTTGTCGGAGTTCCTCAGGGATAGCCACTGGCCGCATCGTTTGCGCGTCCACAAAGACCTGCACCAGGTGCCCCGTCACGGCCGGTTCTTCTTCACCCTCTTTCACAAGGGCGAAATCAAGTCGCAAGGACGATCGGCCGATCCTGCTCACCCAGAGACGACACACACCGCGGTCGTGCACCCACAGTGGCTTCCGATAGTCCGCCTCCACGTGGACACGTGGGTTCACGATCCCGAGCTCGCGCATCGTTCGCAGCGTGTAGCCGAGCCCGCGGAAGAGGGCGTACTCGGCCTGCATCACGTAGCGGAAAACGTTTGGATAGAAGATCAACTCCGCAGGATCCGCATCACCCCAGTAAACCACGAACGGTACTTCCACTTGCCGCACACGTACTCCTTTCCGTTCAACCTCTCGCTGCTATCTCGTGGATCGCACCGCTGGTTCCGCCATCGCCTCCTGCACTGGCAACTGTTCGTTCGCGCGCATCAGCAAAGCAGCGGGCAAAGCTAACGTCATCAATGCTCCACCGGCCACAGCGAACGGAAGCCAGGCCCCGTGCGTGTAGAGCACAGCACTGCCCAGCGCGCTCAATGCCGCACCGGAGATTCCGGCCGTTGTGTATGCCCCTTGTACCCGACCTTGGTGCTGCGGCCCCGCAAGCGCGGAGAGATACGCGTCGACGGACGGAGTTAACAACCCCGCAATTGCTCCTTCAACGGCGCCAAGCACCAACAAGGCAGGAATAGACGGGACACCGTATCCAACGATCACCCCCCCGAGCAATGTCGACAACACGGCGACACGACGCCAGCGCGGTCGGTGGTTCGCCAAGCGTGCTCCGATCGGCAAGGTGACAAGATTGGCGACGGAGAAGGTCGTATAGCTGATCCCCAAGACGAAGTCGCTTGCACCCAGTTCTTTGAGGTAAATGCTCCAGATCCCGCTGAAGATACCCACTGGAAGCTCGAAGGCGAAGGCCAAAAGCATCGCAGCGAACAAGGCTCCACCCAAGATCGTGCGGAACGAATCGCGTCCTGCGCGCGGTCCTGCCCCCGATGCCGTCGTGCTCAGACGCCGGAAGGCCAGGAGAACAGGAAGCGCAAGCAGCATTTCCCCGAAACCGCTGAGCAAGAGGAGCATGACTTTCCCAACGAAGCTTGAGAGAAGACCACCAATCGCCGGTCCCAACAGCCATCCCACGTTGAACATACCCCAGAAGGCGGCGAACGCTTCGCCACGACGCTCCACAGGCGTCAAGTCAGCGAGTAGCGCCCGCATGGCTGGGTAAATCAGCGAAAGCCCAACCCCCTGGAGCACGCGCAGAGCAATAAATGCAGCGGGGCTTTCCGCCCAAACGAATGCTGCCGTCGCGGCGCCCTCGATCATCAGGCCTGCAACGACAGGTCGCACCCGCCCAATACGATCAGCCAGCGCCCCAGCCGGGAAGAAGAAAACCAGCTGTGCGAGCATGAACGCTGAGGCCATGAGCCCAACAGTGCCATAGGAGGCTCCGCGTTCACGAGCGACAAGCGCAATGAACGGCACCACCAACCCAGTGATGAGGCCCGCAAGCAGGGTGAGGCCGAGTACCAGACGGAGCATCGGTTGCCGGAGTACCCACGGACGCGGGATCAAGTTGCGCATACCCGACGCTCCCCGGACAACTCAACCAACGTGGGACGCTGTTCGCGAGCGCTCCACCCACAGCGATGACCGCCACAGGATCGGGAAACGCAGCGTCACCACACCAACCGCCACAACCGCGAGCAGCGCAAGCACGCTGACCGCAAGTGGGGCACCCCACGTGTCGGCCAGCGCTCCGGCCGGCAACGTCCCAAGCGGCAGTAGTCCCCATGTCAAGAGATAGACGCTGTAAACACGGCCGCGCACCGTATCTTCCACTGTGAGCTGTAGCAGCGTATTTGTCGCCGCCATATACACTGCGCCAGTCACACCCGCGGCAAAGAGGAACAGTCCGGCTAACCACGCAAATGGAGCCTGTGCGAACGCCAACACTGCCGTCGCAAAGAGGCCAACACTTACCACCAGGACCCGCGGTGACTCCCCGATATGCCGACGAGCCGCTACCGCGACTGAGCCGATGACCGCGCCGAGACCGTTCAGCGCCATGAGGATGCCGAGACCAGTTGCCCCCACTCCAAGTTCGTCACGAGCAAACACCGGCAGAAAGTTCATGTACGGGAAAAGAAGCAGTGTCGGGAGCGCAGCGAGCACCATCAGGGCCAACAGCTGCTCGCGCCGCCAGACCACTTCTACACCTTCAACAAATGCCCGCCAGAAGGACCCCCCGCTCGAAGCCGGGCGAACGCGAGGCAGCCGTGCAGTAATTGCCACCGAGAGCAGTTGAAAGAGTGCGCAAACCCCAAAGGCTCCCGCCAGACCAACCGCTCCAACCAGCGGGCCAGCGAGGGCCGGTCCCACGATGCGCGGCGCATTCTGGGCTGTCGACGTCAGTGCCACCGCGTTGACCAGCGCCTCGCGACCGACGAGATTCGCCACCAGCGCGCTGCGCGTCCCAAACACAAACGCCATCCCGGTTCCCGAAAGGAAGGCAGCGGTCAGGAGCTGCCATGGTTGGAGTCGGTCAAGCCACAGGAGGACCACGAGCAACACTGTCACGACAGTAACCAGCACTTGCGCAGTCAGCAACACGAACCGACGGTCCAATCGGTCGATCACTACTCCCGCCGGGAGACTCACGAGCAGCATCGGGATCCCGTTCAAGAATCCTGTCAGTCCGACGAAAAACGGGGAATCGGTCAGGACAAGCGCCAACCATCCGGCGAGCAGCGACCACATCCAGAACGCTGCGTTGGTCGCAAGCGTCGTCCCGAACAGCAGTCTGAATGCCGGATAGACTCGCAACGAGTAGAGTGCTCCACTACGGCCACCGGGCCGCTGCTCGAGGGACTCCACCACAGTCACGCCCCCCACACGCGCCCGATCCTACCACGCCGTTGGGCAAGAGGAACGCCTGGTCTTCCTCTGTGTCGGGAGCGCCTGACGATTCAGCTCGCCAGGTTTCCATCACGGGCCACAGCG
>DAOTWO010000094.1:0-12472 GCA_034435855.1 Thermomicrobium sp.
GCAGTCTGGGCGGCCTACCGGCGGGCGAAAGAGCTGGGCGCAGGCAAACCGAACGGTGGGCCGAGTGACCTGGCGTGAGGGTCACTGTGGTGCGCGCAGACTCGGGATGAGCTTGACGACGCGGCCGGTGCCCGCATCGGCGATGTAAAGTGTTCCGTCGAGACCGGCGGTCATCGAAACAGGGTGCACGAGGCCACTCAGGAAGGGGAACAGGTCGGCACCTTCTCCATCGGCACGAGGGACGGCACGCAGGAGGGCGCCGACCGTGTCGCGGGTGCCCCAGAAAAAGAGCGTCCCGGGAATTGGGTCAGCCCAGAGTTGGGCGGTATAGGCCAAGCCACCGAGGGGATCGAAACCGATTGGAAGTTCGAGGAACGGACGACGGCGAGCGGTACCGGTGGTCAGGTCGAGACGTTCCACCCGAGTGTGGTTGTCGCCAGAGTCGACGACAGCGAAGAGGAGTTCGCCCCAGGTGAAGAGACGAGCGAGTCCAGGGGGAGCAGGAACGAGGGGGAAAGCTTGGTCGTCCTGGAGGACTAACACGACTGCGGATGTTGGTGCCTCTCTGGTGGTCGCTGCCAGGTAGATGCGACCACGGTGATCCGCGACAGGAGCTCCAGCGGCCCCGGGGAGTGGGTGGATGTCGAGCGGGAGGAGATGTGTTTGGTCGGCAATTCCATCGCCATCGTCGTCGCGGAGACGGGTGAGGCCGCGATCGTCTGCCACGTAGACCCACGGGCCAGCGGTGGCGAGTCCGCGTGGGTTGATGAAGCCAGAGGCGAAGGTTGTCAGGCGTGCAGCGCGTCCCTCAGCATCCTCGGCGGTGACGAGGAGAAGGGAGCCGCCGGCGGTGAGGATGAGGAGGTTGCCATCGGGAGCGAGCGCAAGGTCGGCCGGATCACGCACGCCCTCGAGGAAGAGTCCGGCGCGGAAGTCCTGGGGAACAGTGAGAGGTAGTTCGGCACCCGGAAGTGGAGACGGCCAAGGCTTGGAGGGATCGACACCATAGCGCCAGCGGTAGTAATGGCGACCGGTATTGGCGATGGTGAAGCGCTGGTCGGTGGGGAGAGAGGGGGTATAGACAAGGATGCGGCGCTCGAAGACTTGGATCAAGGACGGAAGCGCTGTTTCGCCGCGCCGGTAATAGGCCCACACCGGTTCGCTGATGGGATAGCCGAACGTGTCGACCCAGGCGTCTGGTCCGAGTGGGGAACGATCGAAAAGCGCCACGGTCACGTCTGGTAGGTTGTGGCCGGTTGCTGCGACGAAACGACTAGGACGCACTGGGGCTGGTGCAGCATCAGTGTGGAGTGTGCCATCGGCAGTGAACCACTCCTCGAGTGGCCGGTTGTTCGCCGTGCGGTCGCTTGCCGGCGTTGCGACAAGGCGCGCGAGCGCGGCATAGGTGGGAACGCGGGGGTCGGGTGAGCCGCCGTCGATGGGGAGATCTGGTGGAGGACGGCGAGCAACAAGGTCACTGCCGAGCGCGATCTGGCCGGTGGTGAGTTCCCAGGCGAGGCGACCTTGCGTGACGAAGGTGCGGGAAGACCCGGCCTGGGCGGTAAGTTCCATGCGACCGCGGTCGAAGTATTGGACGAGGCGGCGGCCGGCGGGAGCATCGGTGTAGGGCTCGATTCGCCAGGCAAGTGGTGTTTGTCCCCAAAGGTCAAGCTGCCCGTTCTGCTGCTTGAGCCACAGTTGCTCAAAGGCAGGACTGGCGAAGGGTGGGGTGCTGGCCTCCCGAACCGGCAGGGCTGCAACGAGCGCCGTGACTGCTGCAAGGACGACAAGGGCTTGCTTCCACACCGGCGAGCCTCCCGTGATCACTCCTCCAGAGTACCAACGAGCAGGCGGTGCACGCAGGTGCGGATGTGTGTCGAGGAGGGTGACGGTGAAGTGGTTGCTCACAACCTCCTGTGGCCGGAGTAGACGCCGGCCCTGCCGCTCCACCGGCCATCACCACGCCAGTCCACCACCGACCTCATGCTTCCTGCGGTTGCACCTCTTCTTGCCTCTTCTCCATCTGATACACAGGGCTCCAACCCAGGTCACGCCATGCGTGACCGTGTGTCCACTCCAGTGGAACACTGGCCATCGTCACTGACCGCCGCTCAGCATTACTTGCTCTCGGCGAACTGGTGTTATGCGCCTTCGCCCGTGACGGCTGAGCATTGCCCCTCCTGGCGCGTCCACAGATCCTCGCCCCAGGTGTGACGGATAGTCAGTGAGCGAGAGGAGTGTGCACAGTGCGCTCCCTGTCTGAACAGTTGCGTTGAGCGGCACAAGAGCCTACGATTCGACTCAATGCATGGTGCGGAGGGTGGCGTTTGGCTGAGCGAGCGATTGAAGCAGTCGTCTTGGACGTGTATGGGACACTGTTCGGATTTGGGCGGCTGGCGGAGCGGGCGCGGGCGATTGTTGGTGATCTGCCTCTCCTCGACCACTGGAGGACGAAGCAACTGGAACAGAGCTTCCTCCGGACAATCCTCGGAGAGTACGTCGACTTTTGGAAAGTGACGGAGGAAGCACTCGACGCCGTCTGTGCGCAGCTCGAGCTGGAACTCATGCCGGAGGAACGGGAGCACCTGTTGCACGGGTGGCTGGAACTCGACCCGTTCCCAGAAGTGCGGGGGGCATTGGAACTCTTGCGCGAGCGTGGGCAGCGCCTGGCTGTTCTCTCGAACGGGAGTCCAGCGATGCTCGAGTCGCTCCTCCAGCACACCGAACTCGATACGCTGTTCGAGGTGGTCTTGAGTGCGGATGCGGTGCGCCGTTACAAACCCTCGCCCGCGGTCTACGCGCTTGCGCCGGCGGCGCTCGTAGTACCGCCGGAGCGCATCATGTTTTGCTCGGCGAATGGGTTCGATGTGGCAGGTGCGCTCCGCTTCGGCTTTCAGGTCTGCTGGGTGAACCGGGGCAATACAAAGCTGGATGCGCTCGGGAAGCAGCCACACGTCACGGTGCACTCTCTCCTGGAGCTCGTGGAGTACCTGTGAGAGGGGCGGACGTGCGCTGGGACGTGGCGAGTTTTGGGGAGACGATGATCCGCCTCGCTGTGCCGGTCGGAGAGCGACTGGAGACAACGACTCGCCTCGACGTAGGGATCGGCGGTGCGGAAGCGAATGTGCTGGTGGCACTGGCCCGGCTTGGTCGTCGGACGGCGTGGGCATCCGTATTGCCGCGGAATCCCTTAGGAGAGCGGATCGCGCGGGAACTTGCCTGGCATGGGGTGGACACGTCACTGGTTCAGTGGGTCGAGCACGGACGCGTGGGCGTGTACTTCCTCGACACGGGAATACCGCCGCGCCCAACGATGGTGCTCTACGACCGGGCCGGATCGGCAATAGCCGCTGTTGATCCTGAGGTGTTTCCCGTCGAGTGGACCGCAGAGACTCGCTGGCTCCACCTGACCGGGATCACGCCGGCCTTAAGTGAAGGATGCCAGCAACTTGCGTGGAAGCTCCTCCTACGGGCTCGGGCGTTGGGTGTTCCCGTCTCGTTCGATGTGAATTATCGGAGTCGGTTGTGGGGTCGCGAGGAAGCGGCACAGGCTCTCGCGCCGTTCTGCGCCCAGGCAACGGTCCTGTTTTGTGGTGAGGGGGACGCACGAACGCTGTGGGGCTTTGACGGGGCACCAGAGCAGATTGTGGCTGGCCTGGCAGAGCGGTTTGGTGCAGCGGTGACGGTGGTGACACTGGGCGACGGCGGAGCCATCGCCCTGACGCGCGATGGGAACCTGGTCAAGATCGGAGCACTGCCTGCCACGGTTATCGACCGGGTAGGAGCAGGAGACGCGTTTGCTGCCGGTTTTCTGCATGGTTATGTGGATGACGGCGATCTTGAGCGGGCGATGCGCTACGGAACGGCCTTAGCCGCCTTGAAGCTCACGGTGCGTGGGGATCTGGCCCTCGTCACGGCTGCGGAACTCGAGGCAGCGCTCCGAGACGTGCGAAGGACAATCGTGCGGTGAGGAGTACCGCCGCGCGATGGATTGCTCTCACCAGCGGAACTCTTCGGCGCACGCTGACCGGAAGAGCCTCTGTCACACTCGTGCATTTGGGAACCAACGGCGGTGCAGGCTATCTCCGGGCCGCGCCACGAGCAACGTGGAGAATGGTGAACGGCACTGCTCTCCGCCTGAGGGTGCTGTGTGAGACCTCAGGGATGCTCCTGGCCCTGGAAGCGTCCGGTATAGCGGGCGTGGCCGACACATTCTTCGAGGATGATCTGGCAGATGCGAATTCCCGGACGAATGGCAAGCGGGATGGGGCCAGCGTTGTTCATCTCCAGCACCTGGCGCGTACGGACCATGCCCGGCTGGATGAAGTTGGCGGTCACATGCACCATGAGCCCGACACGGGCAAACCGGCTGCGTCCCTGGATCCAGCCACAGATGTAGTCCGGCAACGTGAGTCGTTCTTCGGTGATGCCGAGCACTGCTTGGCCTGGGAGGAGGAGCAGGTGGTCGTCAACGGTCACGAGCTCGGTGACCTCACGGTGATCGGTGTCCTCGGTCACATGGAGAATTTCCCGGGCATGGCGGAAGAGGCGGAACTCACGGCCGAGGTGGAGATCGATCGAGGCCGGACCGACCTGTGAAGGGTCGAAGGGTTCAATGACGATCTCACCCGCCTCAATGAGTCGAAGAATTTCTGGTCGCGTGAGGACGCCCATTATCTGGCTCCGTTCGTGACGGTCAGCTGAGTCCCACAACGCTGCGATATCTTGCCGAATCTCTCAAGGGTTGCCCAAGCTATTTGGGTTAGGTGAGTGGTGGCGGTGGAAGGCCGGGAAGGATACGCTCGCACCAGGCGGCGACGTGGAGGAGATGGCGGTCATGACCGTAGCGAGTGACGAGTTGTATGGCAAGGGGGAGCCCCTCGCGTGTCAATCCGCTGGGGACGGAGATCGCCGGCGTTCCCAGGAGTGTCCAGACGGCTTGGAAGCGGCGATCACCGGTTGTTTCACGGCCTGGCGCCGGGCCAGAGGCAGTGGGAAGCAGGGCCGCGTCGGCCTGGGCGAGGAAGGTGTCGAGCAGTGCTCCCAAGCGCCGGCGCAGGCGTCGCGCATGCAGGAGTGCGCCCGATGGGATCAGCTGGCCTACCTCGACTGCTGAGCGCAGGCGCGGCCCGTAGGCGTCTGGATCGCGCTCAAGCATCTGTTGGTGGAGCGCACCCATTTCGGCGAGCATGATGACGTGATGGACAGCGAGGAGGAGCCCCACATCAACCGGCAGACGCCGCTCCTCAACACGAGCGCCGGCCTCGCGGAAACGACGAGCCACATCAAGGACGTGCTCGGCCACCTCAGGCTCAGCGAGTTCGAGAAAATCGACAAGGAGGAGGAGACGTGGTGGCTCGGTCAAGAGCGGAAGCTCAAGACGTTGGTGCGCGCAGAGGGCGACGTAGACGTAGGCTGCGTCTTCCACCGAGCGGATAAAGAGGCCGAGATGGTCGAGTGTCCAAGCGAGGGGGATCACGCCGTCGAGAGGAAGCCAGCCGAGACTCGGCTTGAAACCAACAACGCCGCAGTAGGCCGCGGGGCGAAGCACAGAGCCGGCGGTCTGTGTGCCGACGGCAAGGGGGACTTGTCGGGCAGCGACAGCTGCGCCCGATCCGGAACTGGAGCCACCGGGGGTGCGTTCCGGGTTCCAGGGGTTGCGTGTCGGTGCCGGATCAGCGAACGCGAGCTGGGTGGTGTGGGTCTTGCCAAGGACAACTGCACCAAGTTCGCGGAGGCGCGCGACGATTGTCGCATCGGCCTGAGCGGGGCGATCAGCCAAGGGTGCGAAGCCGGCACGGGTCGGTAGGCCAGCGACATCGATCACATCCTTGAGGCCAACAGGAACACCGTGGAGCGGAAGGACGGTACCGCGGGTCGCCAGTCGATCAAGCCGCTCGGCCTCGCGGAGTGCGCCATCGCGATCGATCTCGGCCCAGGCCTGGAGCGTGGGTTCGGTGCGATCGATCCACTCGAGGAGCGCTTGGACGAGCTCGGTGGCGCTCAGTTCTCGTTGGCGGATACGGAGCGGGATCTCGCGAACGGAAAGCTGGATCAGCGCAGTCATGAGCGGTCAACCCTTTCGATCGGGAAATCGACCGGTGACTCAGCATGGAAGTTGAGCGGTTCACTGAGGACCCGAGCGACGGCCTCGGCCATGGCACGGAGTTCGTCCGTGAGGACAGCGGCGCGCTCAGGACCGAAGCGGAGTTCTGCGCTCGTGCGGAGGATCGTGAACCACTGGTCGCTGATGCGTTCGGTGGCCATGGTCGGACTCCCTCCCACTCCACAACAACGCACGGAGTGTGAGGGGAGAGCAGGGTGATTGTCAAGGGTGGGGGATGCTCGCCGGTCCGCTGCCGATGATTTTCTGTGTGTAACCGCTCGCCCGGATGCATCTCATCGAAGGAGCGTGCCGAACGCCTCGACCGACGCGTTCGCACGTGTTCTTCGCAGCGCCTGTCTTGCGGCCCGAAGGAGCTCCCCAACGGCTCCCTTTGCTGGGTGAGGTCTCTCTTCGGAGTTGGTGCTCTGCAGCTGGTCGAACGCCTGTAGCGGCGCGGGGCACCCAGGGCAAGCTGATGTCGTGCCAAGGTAAGGACAGAGAAGGAAACCGGTTGTGCGGCTCACGGGCGTGAGTTCAGCTATAACCTGAAGGCTCTGTAGGACACAGGAAAGAGTGATCGTGGGAAAGAGTGGGCCAAGGCGTGCAGGCTGACCGGGAGGTGTTTTCGCTCAGCGCGTCGCTTGGCAGGAGGCGTTGCGTCCAGAGGATGAGCGTCCGATGGCAGCCCTTGGGCCACCAGATCGGCAGACGACCGAGAGTCACCTTGGCCTGACGTACAAAGAGGGGGAAAGCGATGGCTGCTGCACAGGAGTTCCGGTCGTTGCAGCATCTCATCGACTCTGTGCCGAATATCGTGGATTACCTCTTTGGGAACCAGAAAAGCGCACTGACCCCCTTTCTCACCTTGCTCCAACCATCACCACAGGTCTTGCCCGAGTTCACCAATTGGCGGGATGAGCAGCGGTCCTGGTGGGAGTCGGTTGGGCTCTCCGACCAGTCGTTCCACATGGTGAACCTTTGGGTGCGCGGGCGCAACGCGGTGCGACTGCTGGAGTCGCTTGGCGTCAATAGTTTCAAGACGTTTGGGCCAGGGAAAGCGAAGCAGTTTGTGGCCTGTGCGCCAAGTGGGCACATTATTGGAGACGCCATCCTGTACTGTATCGAACCAGACACCATGCTCCTTGTTAGTGCCGATATGACAATGAACTGGATTAAGTACAACGCAGTGACAGGTGGCTTTGCTGTCGCGATCGAGGAAGACCCGCTCTTTGCGTTGAATCCGTCTGGACGACGGACAGTGTATCGCTTCGAGATAGAAGGGCCGAACGCGACACCCTTGCTCGAAACACTGATCGGTGGGCCGATCCCGGAGATTACGTTCTTCAACTTCGTTGAGCTCCCAATTGCTGGTCGTCCGGTGTGGGTGATGCGGCACAGTATGACCGGTTCGCCGGGATTCGAACTCTCCGGACCGTGGGAGGACCGAGAGACGGTCCTCGACGCCCTCTTGGAAGCTGGGAAGCGGTTTGGTCTGCGGCGACTGGGGCCACTTGCGTACTTCACGAATGCGTTGGAGTCCGGGTGGTTCGCTGCTCCCTTGCCAGCTATCTATACCGGCGAGGAGCTCCGGCCGTACCGGGAGTGGCTGCCAGCGACCTCGGCCGAGGCAACACGAGCGATCGGGGGGAGCTTCTATTCGCCGAACATTGAGGACTACTATGTCACCCCTTACGAACTCGGGTATGAGCGGCTTATCAAGTTCGACCACGAGTTCGTGGGTCGACCAGCCCTCGAGCAACTGCACGAGCGACCGCGACGCCGAAAGGTGACGCTGGTCTGGAATACCGATGACGTGTTGGCCCTGATGCGTGCAGCACTTTTTGACGACGGTACACCAGCAAAATACCTTGACCTGCCAGTGGCCCAATATGCAGTGTGGAAGTACGACCAAGTGCGAAACGTGCGAGGAGAAACGATCGGGATCTCGCAGTGGACCGGATATCTTGCAACCGAGCGGCGAGTCGTTTCGCTTGGCCTGGTGCAAGAGGCAGATGCCACACCAGGGACCGAGGTGGTCGTGGTATGGGGCGAAAGCGACGGTGGGGAGCGGAGCCAGCCGTGGATCGAGCGGCACCGGCCGTTCGAAGTACGAGCGACGGTGGCTCCCGTACCGCTGAGTCGTGTGGCGCAGGAGTACTGGGCGCAGGTAAAGGGGCGTCGCTAAGAGGCGGTTTGGCAGGGGACGGTGCTTCACCGTCCCCTGCCGGATTCCTCACACGTTCACGGGCTTAGCGACGTACACGGACGAGCTGCGCGTCGTTCCCACTGGTGCTGTTCTGGGTAACGATGAGAGAGCCCTCGGGAGCGAAGGCGAAGGCGGTCGGCATGACCAGCCCGGTCAGCAGCAGTGGCGTGTCGGTGCCATCCGGAGCGAGTACCCCAAGTGCGCCCTCGACGAGGCCTTCCTGAGCTGCAAGAAGACCGTGGGCAGTGATTTCCAGGACGATCAGATTTCCGTGAGGATCGGTTGCCAGGTCGATCATGTTGGTGAACCCGGTCGCGGCGATTTCGGGTGCCTGCCCGGGGATGATCCGCCACAAGCGTGCTCGTCCTGCTGGGAAGGGGAAGCCGGTCAGCTCGCTGACATAATACGCCTCGTCGCCCCCCTTGACGATGCTAGTCGGGACAGACTGCGTCGGTATCTCTGTGCCCGGCGGGAGATTCAGAAACGGTGGTGCCGGGGCCATAAGCGTTGGGAAGACCGCAAGTGTAGAGATCTCACCGCTTGCGGTGACTGCCAACAACGTGTTCGCCCCTGCATCGACGACAATCGGTTGATCACCATCGACAAGGAGAGTGAAGGGATTGCTATCGGGCCCCAGGCCGTCCGGATCATTGGCCGTTTCATAGGCGGCAAGGTCGGCAAGAGGAGTAATGTCACCATCAGGGGCGATGCGCAGCAGTTGCCCCAAAGATCGGCCGGCACTCGGAAGCTCGGCGCGCACTGCTGGATCCGCCCCGAGACCGACAGCAACGTAAAGCGTGCCATCGGTACCGAGCGCGACGTCTTGTGGGCCGACCGCAAAGCTGCCGTCAGGAGCGGCAAGCGAGGGAAGCCCTGTCACAATGCGCTCGACGACCGAACCCACGATGCGCACGACTGCACCTGATGGACCGAAGCAAATCTGGTTGCCCTCTGGACCAGTGAGACAAGGACCAGAACCACCATTTCCTGCTTCGGCAACATAGATTGTGCCGTCCGATGCCACCGCGATGCCCCGGGGGTTATGGAGACTGCTCGCGAGCGTCTCCAATGAGCGTGCGCGGAGCAGTTCTGCACCGAGCAAACCAAGCATCACGTCCTGGCGCTCAGGTGCTGCCCCGGGATGGAGTTCGAACCGGGCTCGCTCAAAGTATTGGACCGTTATGCCGTGGTCAAGAAACACCTCGCTCAGCGGATAGCCGAAGAGAGATACACCACCGGATTCCTCCCAAAAGGATCGGAAAGCACCAGAAACGTTGTGACCAGTCGCGGGAAAGAAGCGTGCATCAGATCGGGGCTCGGTTGGCTGGAACGCCGGTAAGGAGCTCCAGCCGGCAGAATATTCAGCGCCGATCCGACCCAAGAGAACGTCGTGCTGAGAAGGAGCAGCGTTCGGGTGCCATTCGAAGCGAGCACGCTCAAAGTACTGGACGACGGTATCCTCTTCAGTCATTTCGTTGCTTATGGGATAGCCAAAGATGGGCAAGCCACCGAAGCCGTTCCAGAAAGCGAGGAAGCCGTGGCAGATCTGATAGCCAGTTTCAGGAAATTCACGACATGGAATCGTATCGTTTGCGGCGTTGGTCACGCGTGGACTCACGAGCGTGACCGCAAGGAGAACAGCGAGTGTGAAAAGGAGAAGCCGGTGAGTGAGGCGTTCGAACATGTTGGGACGTCCTTTCTTCCTTTGTGTGTCGTTTCTCCTGTTCGGCGTGTAGCGCGATGATCGCACCCCGGTTCATTCCCGAGTCATGGTGAACCCCCCTCATGGTCCGGACACTGTGTCGAAGGGTACTGCTGGCGAGGCGGATGCGGGTAGCCAGTTCTTTTTCAGAACGTAACTAGTACATCGCACAAGTTTGCTAGCCTCGACGAGTATCCGCACTGAGATATATATTCCGGTGGCGATATTGCTGAAAGCAATACAGGCATACATGTCGGGAGGGATCAACGTGGTGCCTTGAATCGCAATATCACTTGTGGGTGGAATCAAGGGCGAACGATGAAGATCGTGCATGCTGCTGTCGGCTCGGTCCTTGTGACGGCGCGGATGACAGAGCGCGTCTTGGGAGCACTCTCGTCGGTGTCTCTGCTGGCAGGCAAAAAGATCGGGGCAACTCGGATAGCCGAGCCACCCCGATCGAGGACCGGGTCACCTCGCGAGGAGTGTGCATGGTTGAAAGCTGGCGGAGCTTGCGACGCGGTCCGCCAGTGTCAGGCGGCGTGCTTAGTGATCGAAGAGCAGTACGCCGCGGATAACGCGTCCTTCGACGACGTCACGATATCCCTCGTTGATCTGCTCGAGCGTATAGGTCTTCGTGACGAGTTCGTCGAGCTTGAGTTTGCCCATCCGATAGAGTTCAAGGAAGCGCGGGATATCGACCTTTGGATTGGAATGTCCGTAGATGGTTCCCACGATCTCCTTGGCGAGGAGCATGAACTCACGGGGGGTCACATCGATGTGGTCCATGCCGCGGCCGGAGGCGCCAACGATGACGGTGCGACCGGCCTTGCGCGTGACTTGAGTTGCGAGGCCGACGTGCTCCGGCTTCATGTGGTCGAGGGTGAGCAGCACCTTGTCGCAACCGACACCGTTGGTGATCTCCATGATCCGCTGATAGATATCCTCGCGCGTGGCATCAATGGTGTGTGTGGCGCCGAATTCCTTGGCCTTTTCCAGCTTCCACGCGACTCGGTCAACAGCAATCACCCGAACTGCGCCGGCAAGGACGGCGCCCTGCACCGCGTTCATGCCCACGCCACCGACCCCGATCACCGCGACCGTATCACCGGGGCGGACGTTACCGCGGAACATCGCCGCGCCGGCTCCGGTCGGGACAGCGCAGGCGACAAGGCAGGCCTTGTCGAGCGGGATATCGGGATCGATCTTGACGACGGCGTCGGTCGGCGCGACTGTCCACTCGCTGAAACAACCGATCATCGCGAACTGGCCGACGTCCTGACCGTCCTTGGTGTGGAGACGGAAGGTGCCGTCAAGTTGCGCCCCAAGCGTCACGTTCGCGCCGCGATCGCAGAGGACGGGGATCCCGCTCAAGCACCACCGGCACTTGCCGCAAGGTGGGATGAAGGTCAAGATGACATGGTCCCCCGGCTGAAAGTCGGTCACACCGGGGCCGACCTTCTCGACGACACCGGCTCCTTCATGGCCAGCAACGATCGGGTATCGACCCGGGCTGTCACCGGTTGCAAAGTACCAGTCGGAGTGGCAGAGACCAGTTGCGACGAGCTTGATTAGGAGTTCGCCTTGCTTGGGCTCGTCGAGTTCGAGTTCCTCAATCTCGAAGTGTTGTGTCGGCCCCCAGAGAACGGCTGCGCGGGTCTTCACCGAAGCTCCCTTTCTGCCCCCACGAGCGCGGCCAGTTCAGCGCAGCAGGTGAGCACGATCGCGTTCTGCACTAGGCGTACGAAAACATCAGTTCTGAAGTGTCGTCAATGGAAGCGTTCATAATAACGGAACAGGGGAATCGTACTCTGTGATTCCCACTGTCGCGGGGAGATGCGCGCTCGTCCTGCGGTGGGTGTTCACGAGCGTCGACCAATCAGTCCAGGTTGGGCCTGAAGATGGGGGCAAGCGCTTGGTTGGTTGTCCTCGCATGTTTGTCTCGTTCTTGGCTCCGTGCTTGCATCCTGTTGCGTTCGTGGGACGGACGCGACGAAGAACCACTGCCAGGCGCTCTCCTTCCGAGACCGCCTCGGCTGCCGTCTTGCCGTGGTCGTCATCATCGGCTCGTGGATACGGAGCTGACGAGTCGGGGCTGGTATGACCGGGCCGACACGGTGCTGCAGTGTTTCTAGCCATCGCAGAATCAATGCAACAGGGTGGGGGATCCAGATCACGGTTCTTCGGACGAGTTTGGAGCCTGAAGCAGTGCCCTGTTAGAGAAGAGGGATGAGAAAGCGGGTGCTTGTGTGGAGAAGGAGGGGGTGAGCCCCGGCCCTACGTGGGGGACCGGGGCTCATTAGACCGGCAGCGGGTGGGCGCTCGGCTCCCGGCAGCGCCAATGGGCGACGGAACGTGCTGGGCCGGCGATGAAGCCGGGTGGGATCACAAGGTCGCTTGGGCAGAGTTCATGGATGGAAGACTTGCCGATGCCGAGAAGGGTCTCGTCGATACCACTGCG
>DAOTWO010000095.1:0-6661 GCA_034435855.1 Thermomicrobium sp.
TCCCGTCGCTGGGGTCACCGACGCCTCTGCTTGGCTCCGCGCTGCCCGACCACGCCGGCGCCGCCGGACGACACGCCGTCCGGTCGTCACCGCACCATCGGCAGGCAACGACCAGTGATGCAACCACTTCAGCACCCGGGGAACAACGTAAGTCGTCGTCCCAACAACGCCTGGTATACGCTGTAGCTTCTCCGTGATGAAACGGTAGAGCGCATCAACGGAGGGCACAAACACTTGGATGCTGATGTCACGGTCGCCGGTTGTCAGACCGACGTAGGCAACTTCTTCCATGGCTACAAGTTGCTCAGCCACGTCCTCCAGTCGCCCTGGTTCAACCTCGAGGAAGATATCTGCAGTGACATCGTAGCCAAGCGCTGATGGGTTGACGATCGCGACCAGCTTGACGACGCCATCCTGCACGAGCCGGTTGATGCGCGCCCGTACGGTTCGCTCGGCAACGCCGAGCCGACGGGCGATCTCCGCACTCGGCATACGGCTATCCTCCTGTAGGAGGCGGATAATCGAGCGGTCAAGGTCATCGATCGGGCGTACCATCGTTCCAGCGCTCCCCACTCCCTGGTCTTCGTTGACCAGCTTGCGCACCCTCTCGGTGCTCAGTCCGTACAGCAGTGCACCGTTGCCTGCTCGACTTCCCGGTTCTCGCCCCTCGCGAGTCGAGCGCCGGTTCCGTCAGCGGCGTGCCCTAGTATACACCGATTCCGTCGATCTCACCCCCTCCCACGATCGGAGAGCAGCACCGTCCGGCCAAGAATGAGCAGGACTCCTGCGACAAACTCCACACCGATGAGGAAGAAGACCCGTACCCCAATCGCAATCACAATACCGGCCGTAACCGCGACAAGGCTGGACAGGAAGGCCACCCACCCACGTCGGAAATTCAATGCTCCAGCCACGATGTGCAGAGCAGCAACCACCAATGCCGTGAGCATCGCGCGTGGCGCATCGCTGATCTGGAAACGGTAGGCAAGCGAGCTCCATACCAACCCAACCGCGATGAACCCGCTGCCCAGCAGAAGCCACGTCCCAGACACCCTCTGCTCTGGGCGTTCTGGTGTCTCCAATCGCGGTGACCACTTCCCGCTCACCTGCCCCCCTTACCTCTTATCAAACTGTCCTCCGTGTGCCATCGCACCAATGGCGACAAGCAAGAGCCGCACCGCATGCGCCAGTGTCACGCCACTGGGATCTCGTGCCGGAGCAAGCTCGACGAGATCAATCCCAACAACCCGACCGCGCCGCGCCACACCACAGAGAAGATCAAACACCTGCCAGTAGGCAAGTCCACCTGGTGCCGGCGCATTGACACCCGGCATAAACGCCGGATCGATCCCGTCCGCATCGATCGTGACGTAATAGCCGTCCGCCACTGGGAGCCGCTCCAGAACCCACGCGACACCCCGCTCGTGGACAACACGGGCTGGAATGAGGACGCTCCCCCAGGCCCGAGCTGCCGCGAACTCCTCAGCACGCCCACTCCCAACACCGCGCAGTCCCACCTGGAGCATGGCACGTACCGCTGGGAGTTCGCTCGCTCGGCGCATCGGACTCGAGTACCCTTCCCGAACACCATTGACTTCGTCGCGCCAGTCAAGATGCGCATCGATTTGAACGACACAGAGCGAGCGAAAGCCGCGATAGGCGCGCAATACCGGTATCGTGACTGCGTGGTCACCTCCGAGAACAATCGGGACCGTCCCACTGTTGAGCAACTGGGAGATTGCACCAGTGATCCGAGCAAGATTCCCCGTATGGTCACCGGGGAGAAGCATGACATCCCCGGCATCGGCCAACGAAAGTGCCCGGTCGGCAAAGAGATCACCGTCGAAATCAACGTCGTAGTTCCGGTAATACGGCTGAAAAGCCAGCGATGCCGCACGGAACGCCGTTGGTGCGGCTGCCGAGGGGAGCTCTGGACCACGGCCCGTGTAGGGCACGCCGTACGGTACACCGAGAAAGGCGATGTGGGGCGGCTGCTGCAACTCGTTGAGGCGGGGAAGTCCGAGAACAGTGGGACTACCGGCTTGAACCGGGAGAATCGACACCTCGGAGCGGCCTACCTCGTACTGCTCTTGCATCGACACCGCCGCGCAACGTTTCACTTCTCGAGCATTGTGACGCGTGCGCAGCCTCTCGTCAAGCCGATCTCGGTATACTCGGCTCGCCCTAAGGATTGGAGAACGCAACGCCGGAGGAGAATCAGGGTGGGAAGGAGAGGGGAAACCATGGAAAGCAGAGAGAAGGCAGTGCAACTGGTACGGGAGCGGACACGTTTCTCGGCAGAGCGACCAAGTTGGGTGCGGCCAAGCTACGAGGGGTTTGGGATCGTCAATCTTCCCTGGTCGATTCTGACAACGCTCGGCGCTCTGCCTGCTGGCACACCAGTCTCGGATCACCTCTGGCCATCGCATCTCACCCAAGGGGTGGAAGCGGTGCTGCTCATCATCATCGACGGTCTCGGGTACGAGCGCCTTGCGCAGGCAATGGCAGACGGCGAGGTGCCGGGGCTTGCACGTCTCGCGGAGGAAGGGGTGCTGTTTCCACTGACTTCCGTCCTTCCTTCGACCACCGTCGCTGCGCTCACGGCACTAGCCACCGGTGAGCCTCCGGCTCGGCACGGCCTCATTGGCTTCACTGCATTTCTCCGCGAGTTCGGCATGCTCTCCAACTTACTGTTCTGGTCGCCACTTGGCCGCTTCCCGAGCTATGCCAACGCTGGGCTCGAGCCTCGCCAGTTTCTCCCCGTACCAACGATCGCCGAACGCGCTGCTTCCGTTGGCATCCGCTCAACAGTGGTGAGTCCCGAGGCCTTTCGTGACACGCCTTTGACGAAGATGCAGACGGCGGGAGCGGAGTTTCGCGGCTACCGCACGGGCGGCGAGTTCGTCGCCCACGCCCACGCCGCACTGGCACAGCCAGGCCGGCAACTCGTCACGCTCTATTGGGATAGTCTGGACACGCTTGGGCACTTTGCTGGCCCAGAGTCAACCGCCTGGCACATAGAACTCCGCCAGCTCGATCGGCTCATTGTGGAGGAACTCATCGCCCGCCTGCCACGCCGCGACGTACTGGTTGTCCTGACTGCCGATCACGGAATGGTACCGCTTGATCCGACGCGGCAACGTCCGTTATCCGACCCCACGCTCCTTGCGCATTTGGCCTTGCCGCCGGCAGGAGAACGACGTGCTGTCTACCTTCACCCCTTGCCGGGCAGAGTGGCCGATGTTCTGGAACGTGTGCGGCAACTTGCTGCAGACGACGGCGTGATCCTGGCAGGATCCGAGCTGTTCGAGGAAGGATTGTTCGGTCCACCGCCGCACCACCCAGAAGCACAATACCGCGTCGGCGAGCTTGTGCTCTTGGCCGTAGGGGCAGCCAGCTTTCCCTGGGACCCGCCCGGCGCGCACCTGCGACCCTTCTTTGGTGCGCACGCCAGCTTGGAGTCCACCGAACAGCTCGTGCCGTGTCTTCTTTGGCGCCCATAGTCTTCATCCTTCACGTTTGGAGCCAGATCATCAGCGTGCCAATCAGCAACATTGGCGGAACAACAAGAAGGCCAAGGAAAAGATCCTGCAATACCGATACGGTAATCCCATAGCGGCGTAGCTGTAGGACCCAGAGCATCGTCGCCAACAAACCGACGGTGGTGACATTTGGGCCGAGGTCGGCCCCAAGGACGGTCGCGTACTGCAGTGCTTGGTGCTGCGGAGCGGGAAGACCGGCATCAGAGAGCGCTGCCCGCATCACGAGCGTCAACGGGACGGTGTTGATGAGCTTGGAACCACGTGCTGCACCAAAGGTGGTCTCCAGGATAGCTCGGAAAGACGATTCCTCATCAAGGGTCAGGAGCGGAGTACCGAACCGCTCCGTTATGGCAAGCTCCTAAAACCTCTAGACAATGACTACCATGCCAGTGCGGAAACCAAAGAGTGGCCAGGAAATGCCTCGCCGCAGGGTGCTCCAGGTACAGGTGCCGGTTGTCCAAGCAAGGGGTCTAAGCAGCGCAGCTTGCGCCTCCGAGATCCGTGCCTGTCTAGCGAAAATCGCTTCCAATGTCGCTGCGAAAATTCCGACACCCAGGCGGACCAGCAACACCCCGCCCCCTGTCGCGCGGGCAACAGGTGTAGCACGGGAAAGCCAGGTGGTAATCCCCCAACTCAGTCGCATCTCAACCGCCTTCACCGAAGAGTACTGCTCTTACTACTTGCCAGAGCGCAGCCCCCACTTCGTGCAAATTCCCGCCACAAAGATCTTCTTCTCTCAGTTAGGAATTTGGCCCACCCTTCACACCACTCTGTTGAGAGCACGGACGAGATTCGTCAGGGGTGCTCCTCGCGTAGCCCAGAAGCACAAGGGAGATACACACTACGGCACGTTTTGGTCGAGGGGAAAGGGTCTCCGCAGTCTCAACAAATCCGTTCAACCCCTCTCAGGTGGTACGCGACACTAAGGACCTAGTGAGCGGAGCAGCTGACGGGAAAGCGATCCATGGCCAGCGTGCCAGCTACGCTCCTCTGCCAGAGGGGAGTCTCACGCGCTGGCGACGGAGTGTTCCACGATCCCAACGTGCTACACTCGCCGGCGCGAGGAAGTATGGCCGAACGGAGCATGAGCCGTGGTAAGACCACAGGAACACCTGATCGCCAATGAGCGAGCCCGCCTTGTCCTTGACCGCCTGCACGAGCGGGACGCTGCCGAGCGTGCGGCTGGACTACCACAAGAACTCCGTATCCGCGCACTCACACCGCCGACCGGTGCATTCCTCTATGGACTGATCCTTGCGCTCCGGCCACGACTCATCTTTGAGGCAGGATCGGCCGTGGGCTACTCGACGATTTGGCTGGCCTTGGCCGCCCAGACCTATGGTGGGCAGGTCATCGGGAGCGAGATCCGTCCGGAGCGAGTCCGGGAAGCGAATGCGAACCTGGCTGAAGCCGGGCTCGCTGATGTGGCGTCAGTGCTCGAGGGAGACGCAGCAGAACTCGTGCGACGATTTGATGGTATCGGTCTCCTCTTTCTCGACGCCGAGAAGGACGATTACAGCCGACTGTTTCTTGCGGGAATTGACCGCGTGATCCCGGGTGGCCTCATCATCGCCGACAATGTGGTCTCACACGACTGTAGAGATTACCAGGAACTCGTACGCTCTCATCCGGACGTCCACACGGTGACAATCCCCTTCGAGCGCGGCCTCGAATGGACAGTCAAACGCTGGTTCTGAGCAACTCGTGAGAGCGATCACTACCAACCGCCCGTGAGTTATGGTGGAAATGTGCGTTGTTCAACGAATTCGCTTAAGACCACAGCGCAGAACACAGTGGCAGGTGGGCGATCATCACGCAGGGAGATGTCACTCGAGAAGAGAGAACGAGCCAACTGCCACCGGATGATCAAGTTGGGAGACTCTGCTAAACTTACTGAGATGCACATGCGCAGAGGGGAAATCACTGATGTCCCTGTCGATTGAGCAGCTTCGAGCGCTGCTCCGGGCAATAGAGGAATATCCTGAGCTGCGGGAAGAACTCCGGCGCCATGTCCTGACGCAGGAGCTACTCGCGCTTCCGATCGAGATGCAGCGACGAGGCCAGCAGCTAGATCGGATAGAGCAGGACCTCAGGGAACTCCGGAACACGACGCTTCGTCACGAGGAGCTGCTCGCCAGGTTGGTCACCCTCGCCGAGCGCCATGAAGAACGTCTGGCACGACTGGAGGAACTCGCCCAACGCCATGATGAGCGCCTCGCGGAGCTCACTGAGATCACTGCACGCCTTGCTGCCACCAGTGAGCGCCACGAGCAGGAACTCGCCGCCCTCCGCGCCCTCGCCGAGCGCCATGATGAGCGCATCGCGGAACTCACCGAGATCACCACCCGCCTTGCTGCCACCAGTGAGCGCCATGAGCAGCGTCTTGAGGAGCTGACGATAACTGCCGAACGTCACGAACGGACACTCCGCCAGATTCGGAGCGAACTCGCCTCGGTGACCGTCACGATCAGTGCGATGGTCGAAGCTGACGCGGCGGATGCCCTCGTGGCCACACTGGAGCGAAAGGGCTATACCATCAAGCAGAATCCTTGGAGTGTCGCTGTCAACGGCGAACTTGATCTCGCCGCCTTGGTTGTGGACCCACAGGGGCAGGAACATTGGGTTGTTGTCGAGGTAAAGGTCCAGTTGCATCGCAGAGACATTCGGAACTGGGCTCGGAAACTGACAACCAAGTCCTTCCTCAGCCGACTCGCACGTGAAGCGGTTGAGCCACCATTCCTCGCCTATGTGTACGGGCAACGTATCTACCGCGATGCTTTGCAGACCGCAGCATCACTGGGGCTCGGCGTGCTCTCGCGGCGGGGCGAACTCGTCGAACCGGCGGGTCTCGTGCTGCCAGGCCCTGGTCAGGACATTCGGTAAACTGCATTCACCCGCGCACTTGTCACGCAACACTGGACTGTTCGGCCACACCCCCTCAGCTGAGCAGCCCACCGCTGCGCCATGTCCAGGACTCATCCTTCCGTGGTGAGTGTGGACGACCGTGCCGCGCCGCTCAGTCTTCCGAGCTGAGGTCCACACCGCCTTTCCACAGCCATCTTCTGCGTGGACAGAAGAGAGCTGACAACACCGGGAGGCAGACCAGTGATGGGGGCGGG
>DAOTWO010000096.1:0-2218 GCA_034435855.1 Thermomicrobium sp.
CGATTAACCACGTCTGCTGCCTGCTGTACAACATCACACAACGGGCGGCACACCAGAGATCCTTGCCACGTGCGCTTCTCGTGGCGATCTCGGCGACAGCACGAGCGCCAAGGTCTGGCGGTCCTTAGCGTGCTTTCCTCTCTTCAGGGTACACATGTTGACGTTCTCGCACGCCGTCGGTCTCGCTCCGCGTCGATTGATCTTCGTTCCGTCCACCACCGCCCCACGGGAAGAGCGCCGTAACGTTCCCACCTGTTCTCCTGGCCAAGAGAGGTTCCGCGACTGTGCGCCAACGCCGTCAGCGGGCCCCGCAAGCAAGAACGACCCACCACCAAGAGTGAATACTGGCCCCTTACGTTGTCAGGGTACCTCCAATGTGAACGGAGCCCACAAACGGCACCTATGCCGGTCAATTGACCTGTCCACGCGCGAGCTGATAGAGCAGGGGATCATTGCGGAAGGCCTCAGACAGTACCTCAAGCCGAGCAATCTCTTCACCGACCCGGAGCTCTCGACCGAGCACGTCCGTCACGAGCACCTCGATGGCGGTGAAGACCTCGTTGGCGGTTGGAGGTACGTCTGGCGGAAGGATAGCCACAATCCGCTCCAGCCGGCCGGTCACTCGCTCACGCAGCCGTTGGTGCTCAACCGGCGGCACTTCCATCTCGAGCAGGAGTTCGATCTCATACAGCGCGCAGATGAGCGGTGTCAACCGCTCGAGCAGCGTCAGTGCCGCGGGGGAAAGGACCGGTCCCAGCACGTCACGGTAGGTCGTCATACACTGTCCCTCCCCCAGAATCCGACTTGGTGACTGATATGCCGCGGCAGGGCAAGACGTCGTTCCCCTCAAGAACGGTCGTCTGGGTGGGAGTACCGCTTGGCCAGCAACAGCACGCCTGGTTCGCACGATGTGAACCGGTTTTCCACTCTGCCCGGCCAAGGTCGGTCCGACCCCACACTGCTCACGCGACCGCAGCAACGCCATCCGTCCGCTGTGAGCATGACATCAGTATCGCAGAGCTGACGAACTACCGTGTGGTCTTCCAACGCAGCAGCCGGTGTTCGGCGAGCACGCCGACACATGTCACGCGGTGCATGAGCCAGCCCTCAGGCATCACCCGTACCCGGGACCCACCTCGCCACACTGCCGTCACGGTGTTTCAGGCGCCCAGGGCGACAAGCCGTTCCACGAGCTCCCCGGCAACCTGAGTCAGGTAGCCGAGTCGCCCGTCAAGCTGCTCACGTGACCTCTGCCGCAGCAACGGTACCAGCTGGCGCACGGTGCGCGCATCCTCTGCGTCCATCCCAACCAAACGTACGAGCGGTGCCCACGGATACCCTCGGCTGGCCAGCGCCTGGACCGATCCACCGCGCCCCAGCACCGCTTCGATCGCCGTCGCCTCCCGCAGAACCGCTCGCGCCTGGGCCTCAAGCGCACTCCGCCGTACTGACCGCATCTGCGCCTCGCGTGCCGCTTCACGCTCACGCTCGGCCGCGCAGCGCGCAGCAAAGTCCTGCTTGGCCGCGCGGACGGTAGTCTCCGTCCACGCCCCTGAGGCCGTCACCGCCTCACGAAATTCCCGCAGTGTCGTGATCGGCACCGCTCGGTCACCGTCCAACCGGTAATACCCGACCCGCCCCGTTTCGTCCGTGAGCCGCAGGAGATGCGGTGGAAGTTCGCCAGCAGCACGTTCCAGAAGCTTCCCAAGCACCTCCGTCCCGTAGGTCAGAAACTGCAACTCCTCACGACGCTCGTCGTATGTCCGGCGGTCAAGTGTCACGGTTGTGTGACGCGCCTCGTCGCTGATGCGGTACGCCCGCTCGATCCGTGGGTGACGGCGGAAGACACCAGCAATAGCTGGGATTTCGAACAACGTTTCCTCAAGCTCAGAGAGCGTGACCGGCGGTAACCCTCCTGTGGCCTCATATGCTGCCGCGTCCGGTTCGAGCAATGTCCGCAGGAGGTCCTGCTCCTCGCGATGCGCGAGTTCCCGCTCGAGCGCCTCGAGGAGGTGCCTCAACTCTCGACGACGCTCGGACTCGGGTGCGACCGCGAGCCGCCGAATGTCTTCGCTGACCCGAGTCAGGATCGGCTGCAGTTCGCCAACCACATTGCGGAACCAATCGATCCGCTCCCCCAAGCGCCGGTAGATCTCTGCTTCGACCGTATCGTCATAGAGCAGGTGCACGATCCGCACCACGGGATGGCGTTGACCAA
>DAOTWO010000097.1:0-10612 GCA_034435855.1 Thermomicrobium sp.
GTTAGCTGGTCGCGCCCATCGCCGCGCTGCCGAAGAGGTCACAGGCAGTTGGACCCCTGCATAGAGCCGGATGCTCAGATCCTTGCATGACGCCCAAGGCCAACGGCGCATGAGCTTCATCCCACCTGCGACCTCGCACGGCCGTCACTGGTAAAAACCGACCCATCCAATTCCCGGCTCAGTGTCTGACCATTCCCGTGACTGCGTCGACACCGGCACGAGCTCCGCCGACGGGAGACTGCAAAGTTGGGGCAACCCGCTCCTCGCCCCGTGCCTCGTCCAAATCTTCGGCCAGAGAAACACTTGTCCTCTGGCGTCACAAAATGCGACGGGGTAGGCCTGCTCATGCTGCGGTGAAAAACTCGTTCTGCTCAGGACGATCGCGGGGTGATCAACTCATCTTTTGCCGCGACTATCTGCTTTGTGCACAGTGCTCTCGTGCATTACTATACCTGGCATCACGGCCGACAGGGTTGACGTTCCCTCACCAGCCGGGGTACACTACGCGCGTTGCAAATAGGACTCATTCTCATTTTCGAAAAGAGGTTCAAAGTGCAGTTGTCACGTGAATCGGTCCAATGTGAAGCAGTCCTCCAACAACTCCTCTCCGAACCGCACGTCGCGGCGGTCACCTGGGATCCTCAGCGGTCCCAACTCGTGGTTCGCTTCCGCCCAACAGCAGACAGGGAAGCACTTCGCGCCACTGCTGTACGCGCTGCCGAGGTGCTTCGGCAACACCAAGACGAAATCAGAACCCACCCCTGTCCGTGCTGTGACAATGGGCGGCAGTCGGTTGACGTTGCCAATGGGGTGGGATCGCCCGAGGATTTGTTGACTCTGGTCGTACCAGTTCGACGATCTGCTCACACGCCCACCCCTGCGGAGGAGCGTGTCCTGTGGTGGCGTGAGCATGGTCTCCTCCTCAGTACCGCGGCAACAGCGCTGCTCTTACTGGCGGCTTGGTTGGCGGACCGGACGGGGCTGCCACACTGGCTGGCTATCGCGCTCTACGCAGCCGCCTATGTTGCCGGAGGTGCGTACGCCTCGTATCGAGCGCTCCTTGCCCTGGGTCAGCGCACGGTCGACATTGACCTTTTGATGATCTTGGCGGCGGCAGGGGCTGCTCTCCTTGACGCCTGGGCTGAAGGTGGCATCTTGCTCTTCCTTTTCTCCCTTGGGAACGCACTGGAGCACTACGCACTCGGTCGGACGCATCGCGCAGTGCGAGCTCTTCTTTCATTGCGTCCCGATACCGCGCTCGTTGTGAGAGGGGACTACGAGGAGTTCGTGCCGGTCGAGGAGTTGGTACCGGGGGACGAAGTGATTGTCAAACCGGGCGAGCGCATTCCGATCGACGGAACAGTGGTAGCGGGTGACTCGAGCGTCGATCAGTCCGCCATTACTGGCGAGTCACTACCGGTCCACAAGCGCCCAGGGGATCCCGTCTTCAGCGGGACCCTCAACACCAGTGGTCTCCTGCGCATCCGCGTCGATCGCTCGGTGCACGAGAGCACGCTTGCCCGTATCATCCGTATCGTCGAGGAAGCGCGGGAGCAGAAATCGCGTGCCCAGCGCTTCGCTGAAGCCTTTCAAGGGAAATACGCGGTTGGCGTCATCGTTGCTTCGACCATCGCCTTCCTCGTGCCGGTCGCACTCGGTGCTCCTCCTGCCGACAGCTTCTACCGTGCAATGACCCTGTTGGTGGCGGCTTCGCCCTGTGCTTTGGTGATCTCGACACCTGCATCGATCCTTTCAGCGCTAGCCAACGCTGCGCGGCATGGCGTCCTCTTCAAGGGGGCGCTTCAGCTGGAAACGATTGGTGTCGTGGATGCAATTGTCTTCGACAAGACCGGGACGCTCACCGTTGGCAAGCCACGCCTCACAGAGATTGTGCCAGCCGAAGGCGTTGACCCGGTTGAGGCGTTGCGGCTCATCGCGCCGGTGGAGTATCGCTCTGAACACCCGCTTGGCCTCGCCGTTGTGGCACATGCGGAGGCGATCGGCGCTTTCGACCGTGCCCTCGTCGACCGCGTTGAGTCGCTGACGGCCCTGCCGGGTCGTGGGGTTCGGGCCGAGCTTGCTGGCTCGACCGTCCTCGTGGGGAATGAGCTTCTGCTCGAAGAGCATGGTGTATCGATCCCCCCGAGCCTGCGAGACACAGCGACGGAACTTCGCGAGCGTGCCCGAACTGCAGTCTACGCAGTGGTGGATGGACGTGTGCTCGCGGTGTTCGGCATTGCCGATGTCGTGCGTCCGGTGGCTCGAGATGTCATAAACCAACTCCGCGGGCTTGGTCTGCGCCGTCTGATCATGCTGACGGGCGACAACGAACGCGCAGCGCGGGCGATCGCTCGCGAGGTGGGTCTCGACGAGTGGCGAGCTGGACTTCTCCCAGAGGACAAAGTTGCCGTCGTCCGTGAGCTGCAAGCGGCCGGCTTGCGCGTCGCAGTCGTCGGAGACGGCGTCAACGATGCCCCAGCACTGGCAGCGGCGGACGTTGGCATTGCGATGGGGGCTGCTGGAACGGATGTCGCGCTCGAAACAGCGGACGTGGTGTTGATGAGCGACGATCTCGCGAAGTTGCCCTACGCGGTGCAACTCTCGCGCGCTGCACGACGGATCATTGTCCAGAATCTCGCCATCGCCCTTGGCGTCATTATCGTGCTCGTGACGAGTATTCTGCTTCGCGGTGTCCCCTTGCCGCTGGCAGTTGTCGGACATGAGGGGAGTACGATTGTTGTGGTGCTCAACGGGTTGCGCCTCCTGGCTTACCGCACTCCGGTGTTGAGACGTGGTGAGGTACCTGCCGGGGCCACGGCGTGATACGATCCCGGCAAGGGGAACGAATGAGCAGTATGGTCCGGAAAGTTCTTGTCCTGACGAACGAATATCCACCGCATGTCTACGGTGGAGCTGGTGTCCACGTTGAGTATCTGACCCGGGAACTCGCCCGGGAGATCGTGGTGGAAGTGCGTTGTTTCGGCGCCCAAGAAGTCGAGCAGCCCAATCTGCGGGTACGCGGGTATGGCGGTTGGGACGAAATTCGCCGCGGTGGGGACCGGCGTCACTGGTCCGCGCTCGACGCGCTGTCCCGAAACCTTCTCATGGTACGAGACCCGATTGACGCCGACGTCATCCATGCCCATACCTGGTACACCGACTTGGCAGCGCTTTGGGGTCGATTCCTCTGGGAACGTCCATACGTCCTCACCATTCACTCGTTGGAACCGCTTCGTCCTTGGAAGGCCGAGCAGCTTGGCACGGCCTACCGTTTAAGTTCTTGGATGGAGCAGGTCGCAATTGAGTCGGCCGATGCGATCATCGCCGTGTCGGCAGCGACACGGGCGGACGTGCTCCGTTTCTTCACTGTGCCTCCCGAGCGTGTGCACGTCATCCACAACGGCATTGATACGGAACTTTATCGCAAGACCGAGGAGACGAGCGCCCTCGAGCGTGCTGGCGTCGATCTCAGGCATCCCTACGTCCTCTTCGTCGGACGCATCACGCGCCAGAAGGGGATTGTCCATCTGCTCGATGCCGTTCCATTCCTCGCACCGGATGTGCAGATTGTATTGCTGGCTGGACAGCCAGATACACCAGAGCTGGCGCGCGCGGTGGAGTCCCGGGTCGCCGAGCTCCGTGCGCAACGCGGGGGAATCGTGTGGATCCCAGAAATGCTCCCGCGCACCGAGGTCGTCCAGTTCTATTCGCACGCGACCGTCTTCTGCTGCCCATCGATTTATGAGCCGTTCGGTTTAATCAACCTCGAAGCCATGGCCTGCGAATGCCCAGTCGTCGCCTCCGATGTCGGAGGGATTCCCGAAGTGGTGGTTGACGGCGAGACTGGTCTCCTCGTCCACCTCGAAATCGATCCGGTGACCGGCGAGCCGATCGATCCGCTTGGCTACGCCCGGACACTGGCCGAAGCGATCCAACGAATTGTCGATGATCCGGAGCTCCGCAATCGGCTCGGACGGAATGGGCGCGCCCGTGTGGAGCGACAGTTCAGTTGGGCGGCAATTGCCCGGCGTACCCTGGAACTCTACCGCAGTCTGGTGTGAAGCTAGGCCGTTCAGCGATCGACTGGGACGGCCGGCGTGATGATAGGAGGTTCGACCGGCTCCGGCAGCGAGACGACATACGCAGTCCAGACGTCCGGTACTTGCAGGATCTCGTTCAGCGCGGCCTCCGGGATCGGGTCATCAACGTTCAGCACCATGATCGCCTCACCGCCTCGCTGACGCCGGCCGACCTGCATTCCTGCAATGTTCACGTCATACCGTCCAAGAATCGTCCCGATGCGGCCGATAATCCCCGGCCGATCTTGGTGGTGCGTGATGAGCATGTGGCCGGCGAGCGGTCGTTCGAGCGAGAAGCGATCAACCTCCATGATGCCAGCTGTCCGGTGATCCCAACGCACCATCACATGGTGTGGCGGATCGCCGTCGACCTCGAAGTTGAACTCTGGCACCGTGGAGGCTCCCGTATCGAACCGCACGTCGACAAAGAGGTGGAGCTCCTGAGCCACGAGTCGAGCATTGACTGGCGTCACACGGCGCACCGTCCAGCGCCGGAGCGCTGACGCCAGCGCCACTGCAGTCACATGCTCGGCGATATCCGGTGCCACCTGGCCATGCACTGTCACCTGGAATGTTGAAGGTCGTGACGGTTGCAAGACGGCAATCAAGTGTCCAGCAGCTTCCGCGACTTGGGTCAGTCGGAGGAGTTCGGGCGCATGGAGCGATGCAGCTGGCAAGTTGACGGCGTTCGGCACAATCTCACCGCGCAGCGCCGCGAGCGTCGTCGTGGCAATGATTTCCCCCACCGCCTCGAGTGCCTCACGGCTTGAGCCGCCGATATGTGGGGTGAGGACGACATTTGGCAGACCGAAAAGTGGGCTTTCGTACGCCGGTTCTTCTGGGAACACGTCCACACCGGCCGCCGCGACATGGCCACTCTTGAGCGCTTCAGCCAAAGCATGGACGTCGACGACCTCACCACGGGCGCAGTTGATAACAATGGCCCCTCGCTTCAGGCGTGCGATCGCTCGCGCATCCAGCATATGGCGGGTCTCGGGCGTCGCCGGTACGTGAAAGGTGACGATATCACTGTGTTCAAGCAGCGTCTCGTAGTCCACCGGCTCGACGCCGAGCTGCGCAAAGCGCTCTCGGGTGACGTACGGGTCATACCCGAGTAGGCGCACCTCGAAGGCGCGCAATCGTTGTGCAACGACGGAGCCGACCCGTCCGAGGCCGACAATACCGACCGTCTTCCCCTTTAAGTCGAACGGCCGGAACCGTTTCCGCTCCCAGCGACCTGCGTGTGTGGTGGCGTTGGCCTCGATCAGGCACCGTGAGATGGCCAAGATAAGCGCGATGGTATGTTCCCCAGCTGATACTGCATTCGCCCCCGGGGCGTTGAGCACCAGGATCCCCGCCTCGGTCGCTGCCTGGAGGTCAATGTTGTCGACGCCGGTACCAGCCCGAGCAATGACTCGTAGCCGTGGCGCATGCGCCAGGAGCTCGCGAGTCACCTGGGTTTCGCTACGGACGATCAACGCGTCGGCATCCCCTAGCGCAGCGTACAGCGCTTCTTTGTTCCGACCGTCCACATCGATCACGTCAGCCTCGGCGGCTAGTCGCTCGCGTGCGCGTTGGTCGATCACATCGCTCACTACGATGCGCCGTCGCCGGGGAGTTGTTCCGTCGTCGGACACGACCGGTAACGAAGCGCCCGCAAGGCGGAGGATCGCCTGGACTGCAGCGGTGAGATCGGGAACACGCACCACAAACGGCGACTCTCCAGCCGGGGCTGACTCATTTGTTAGGAGAAAGCAGGTGATGCCGGCCTCTGCGTATCGCGTTGCATGACGCAAGCTATCCTCAATCGCATGCGTCACGCCGAGTTCGCGGGCGGCTGCGACTTTGTCCTCAGTGAAGACAATCCGGCATGGCGGAAACCCATGACGCTGTAGCCACTCTTCGGTCGTGGTCCGTGAGCGATCCGGCCGTGCTGTGATGATGGTCACGTGGTCGTTTCCCAGCACCTGCAAGAGCTGGCGCAAAAGCTGCGGCGCATTTGGTGCTGGATCAAGCAACGCTGCAGGGCCACCCGGACCGTAGACCCAAAGCCGTACAGCCTCAGGGACGTTGCAGCCGTGCGAATCCACAAACGCGTGATCAGGGAGCTGCATCCCGAGTGCCCGGTTGGCCGCCTGTGCGAGCGGCGCCGGATGCTCGGTGAGGACACCGTCAAGATCGAGTGCGAGTCGAATGAGCCGTTCCATTGTTCCCCTCCGGTTCACGTCTCATGACGTTCGACAGATACGCGACGGTCGTTCCCCATCCAGCCGAACTGGATCCGGGACGACCGGAACCGGAGGGACTACTGGAGCCGCGACCGCTACCCGAACCGGAACCAGATCCGACCCCCACCGCCGCGGTGCAGAAGGTGACGACGTGTCCGACTCGCGTGGTGGTGTACTGGTCCATTGTTGCCTCTACCTCCCTCGATTCGGGTCTCGGCGCGCTTCCGCCCACATACACTCACTGTAGTATACGGCTGACGCCGACGGTGGCAAGAGTGACGTTTCGAGATTTCGGAACAAGCGGTTCAGCTCTCCGAGTTGCCTCTTCGCTCAAATGGCACAAGTCCCAACCCTGCCGCACTGGACGACCTTGGGGGCTTTCTGTCTTCGGCGCTTGTTGTCCTCGGCTCCTCTGATTGATGAAACGGAACCACAGTGCTAAAGTCTCCGTAACGCGTGAATCGACGACCACGTCTTCGGCAGGGGAGGTGTCGTCATGCCGGATTTCGATTACCAGACGGATGTCCTCATTGTTGGGACCGGTGGTGCGGGACTAGTTGGTGCACTCGTTGTCAAAGAGCATGGATTCGAGCCGCTGGTCATCGAGAAGACCAACGTCGTTGGTGGCACGACTGCCTGGTCCGGAGGCGGTCTCTGGATCCCCAACAATCCGGTGAGCCGAAGAGCCGGATTGCAAGACTCGTTTGAGGCGGCACTTCGGTATATGGATGAGGTGATTGGTGATGTCGGGCCCGCGTCATCGCCGGCACGTCGACGCGCTTTCCTCGAGTACGGGCCGCAAATGGTCGAGTTTCTCGAGCGCTTAGGCTTCCGCTGGCGTCCTTCGTTGGGCTATCCAGACTACTATCCGGAGAAGCCTGGTGGCTCAACCTTTGGTCGCTCAATCGAGGGAGCGATGTTCGATGGGCGGTTGCTTGGGCCATGGTTGTCCCGTCTCCACCGCTATCCGAACCTTCCCAGCGTACCCCTCCATACCAACGAGGCGTCTAAGTTCGCGCTTGTTCTCCGCACGCCGTCCGGCGCAGCGACTGTTGCGCGCGTCCTCTGGCGTCTTGTGTCCTATCGCCTGCGTGGTCGCATCCCGCTGACACTTGGTGCCTCACTTGTCGGGCAGTTGCTGATGCTGTGTCTGCAACGGGGCATCCCTATCTGGCTCGAGAGTCTACTCGAGGACCTCCTCGTCGAGGAGGACCGGGTCGTCGGTGCCGTAGTCCGCCACCAGGGCCGCACGGTGCGCGTGCGAGCGCGTGGTGGCGTGCTCCTCGCTGCTGGTGGCTTCGCCCACAACCGGGAGATGCGGGAGCGCTATCATCCACACCCGATCACGACCGACTGGACAAGCGCCGCGCCGAGCGATACCGGCGACGCGATCCGTGCCGCACAGGCCATCGGTGCTGCCGTCGATCTTCTCGATGATGCCTGGTGGGGACCGACGGCAATTCTGCCAAACGGTCGACCGCTCTTCATCCTGTGGGAGCGATCCTTCCCCTTTGGCATCATCGTCGATTCCAGCGGCCAGCGCTTCATGAATGAGTCGGCTTCCTACGTCGACTGTGGGCATTGGCAGTACGAACGTCATCGCACGGTGCCGGCCATCCCTGCCTGGTTGATTATCGACTCCAAACATCGACGTTTTTACCCGTTTGGCTTTGTACCGCCGATCGTCACCCCGCGCTCTATGACTGGACCGCAATTCCTTGTCCGCGCCCAGACCTTGCGCGAGCTCGCTGCGCGCTGCGGTATCGATCCCGACGGGCTCGAGCGAACGGTCGAGCGCTTCAATCGCATGGCGATCGCTGGTAAGGATGAGGATTTTCACCGTGGGGACAGCGCTTATGACCGCTACTATGGTGATCCGCGCGTGCGCCCCAACCCGAACCTGGGCCCCTTGGATCGACCGCCGTTCTACGCCACAGCGATCTATCCTGGGGACCTCGGTACGAAAGGAGGGCTGCTCACCGACGAGTGGGCGCGTGTTCTCCGTGAGGATGGTCGCCCGATACCTGGGCTCTATGCGGCTGGGAACACCACGGCCTCCGTCATGGGACGGACCTATCCCGGACCGGGATCGACGATCGGCCCAGCCTGCACCTTCGCCTACATTGGCATGCTTCATGCGGTGCGACAGCTGAGGGAGGCGTTCGCTCGCACTGAAGGGGAGCATCCCCGCGACGGGCACTAAAAGTCCATTCCCGGTCCAACACGCTCCGCCCTAACTAACCCGGATGGAGTACAGCAGCCAGCACAAGGACACGGGTTTGTGAGGCCAAAGCATCCTATGCCTTGCTCCGAGAACGGAGGAGAGCGGTCGCTGGCCTTTGAACTCCTGCCGTGCTTCTCGAACCACCTGAGAAGGCGCGGTCAGCCCAGCAAAAAAGAGCAACAGCGAATCAGATGCATTCACTGCCTGGCAACGCGCAGCCCTGGGACTGGAATCAAAAGCTCTTATGTCACGTGCATGACTCGTGGTGAGCCTGTGCGACGGTCTCCCAACAAGCACTGGCGGACGCATTGAGCACCAAGATGCCCTTGTCTCTGCGCGTCCTCGATCGAGGGCCAGCGGGCCGGAGGCACGGATGGGGGCTCCTGCCCGACACTGCTTTTGGCTCGTGTGCTCGTGCGTGGTGCCAAACGCTTCCTGTCTCGCAGAGCAACGCACGATGTGCCTTAGATCGAAGAGGGCTGGGCATTGCTTCCGTTGTTCGAGATAGACGAGAGTGAGAGCGACGGCTTGGAGCGATTCTCCAGGAGCATCCCCTGCTTGTTCTCACCCATGGGCGGCGGGAGTCACCTGCCCAGCATGGCGCGCTTTCCTCTCGATTGGAGCACGCAGCTGAACTCTTTCAGGTTTGGCGACCAGGGAGTCCAGTGAGCTGCTACGGCGGGTTGGAGAACAGTGGTGTAGCGTGGAGCGGCGGACTCTCTGTCGTCGATGCGAACGGATACGGGCACTGCTGGCGCTGTCATCTGAGGGCCACATTTGGGTCAGGTGATCGCTGCTGCCTGTCATGGTGCTCGATGAGCTGAAGAAAGAGGCGACGTTGCACGCCGATACGCTGCGATCGTATGGGTGTGGCGGATCTTGACAGGTGAGCAGAACTCTCCTAATCTGGAATGTGGTGATCCTCCACATGGGACGGGCCGCGGTACAGTGAGGGAGGTACAGCATGTGGAAGCCTGAACCGAGTCTCGCTGACCTGCGGTACACCGTGGAGAAGGCAGGTTTGACGCCTGAGACGCTTCTCACGGCGTACCGGCAAATGTGCCTCATCCGCTCGTTTGAGGAGACTATCGCCGATCGTTACTCCATTGGGAAGACGCCTCAGTTCAACATGGCAGCGGGACCGATCCGCGGAGAGATGCACCTCGCTGTGGGGCAGGAAGCGGTTGCGGTCGGGGTCGGCATGCATCTTCGAGACGCCGACGCCGTCGTGAGCACGCATCGTCCCCACCATCATGCGTTGGCAAAAGGGGTTCCGGCTGACAAGCTGGCCGCAGAGATCTTTGGGAAGGTGACGGGCCTCTGCCGCGGGAAAGGCGGGCACATGCATCTGTTTGATGCAGAACATCGCTTCTCCTGCAGTGGGATCGTCGGGGCGTCGTTTCCACAGGCGGCCGGTGCTGCTCTCGCTTTTCGCCACCGCGGCGAGCCCCATGTCGCTGTCGCGTTTGCTGGGGAGGGTGCTGCGAACCACGGAACCCTGGCGGAGACGCTCAATGCCGCAGTGCTCTGGAACCTGCCGCTCGTGATTGTGATTGAAGACAACATGTACGCCGACTCCACGCCAAAGTGGCAAGCGCTCGCCCAGCCGCATCAGTTCCAGCGTGCGCTGGGTTTCAATGTGCCGGCCTACCTCGTCGATGGGATGGATCTCATCGACGTGTGGCGCGCCGCCAAGGAGGCTATCGAACGCGCTCGCGCTGGCTACGGACCGAGCTTCATCGAGGCGGTTTGTTACCGATACCGCGGCCACTTTGAGGGGGATGCCGAGGACTATCGGACGCGTGAAGAAGTGGAGCGTTGGCGTCAGCTCGATCCAATCCCGCGACTGGGCGAGCGCCTGAAGCGGCTCGGCTGGGCTGACGATGCAACGTTGGAGCGGCTCCGCCGCGAAGCCGAAGAAGAAGTCGCGCGTGCCATCGCCTTCGCAGAGCAGAGTCCGCTGCCGGATCCGCAGGAAGCATTGGTGGGGGTGTTCCGATGACCAGGACAATGAAGGGGATCGCCTTCGCGATTGCTGAGGCGATTGATCAGGAAATGGCTGAACGCTCCGACATCGTTGT
>DAOTWO010000098.1:0-3857 GCA_034435855.1 Thermomicrobium sp.
AGCTCGGCGATCCGGCGGTGCGCTTGACGGAGCGACCACACGACTTGGTTCTGCCCACGCAGAAGGTGCGTCCGTACGCGGTGCCAGCGGTCACTCCCTGGCGCAAGCCGCGGTAGCTCAAGCGCAGCCGCCACCTCCGGGACTGGCGGGATCGGTTCGGCCGGATCATGGCGGAAGCGGCCACGGCGCACGTACTTGACCGGCACCAGGTGCCGCGCCAGCGCCCGCTGTGCCCCATTCATCCGCCGCACCTCCGGATCGTCGACCGGGCGATCCAAAAGGGTCGCAGTGTGCTCGTAGAACCGGTCAAGTGTCGTCAACAAGTTCCCCGCCGCTTGCAACGCCGGGCGAAGGTCGAACGCCTCACCGGCTGCTTCCTGGTAGCGATAGAGCGCAGCTTCGATCTCCCGGACCGTGGCGCGGAAATCGAGCGGATGGATCGGCGCGTTGGCCAGACGCAAGACGACCGCTGCATAAACGCGGATGTCCCGCAGCAGCACGTCCGGGTCGGCGACCTCAATCGTATCGTCCTCGGTGTGCCACACGATATTGCCGCCGCAGCCTCCAACCCGATAGTATCCCTTCGCCTGACGGAGCTCCTCCGGCATCGTCGAGGAGAGCATGAGACACCCGGTGATCCCCAAGTTCGTGAACGAGTAGTCGCCGGCACGCGGTGGGCGGGCCGTGGTGGCCTCCTTGCCCGTCAGGTCACGGATCGCGGTGCGCACCAGCGCTGCCGCCTCGGCCATGGCAGCCACGTCCCGATACTCGCTCGCCTCCCGGCAGCCAGGTGAGTCGCAGTTGACGTGGGCGACGCAGTTTGGCACTAAGTCCTGCGCGTGCGCGTCGGCATACCACGTGGAGCCAGCATAACGACCATGCGAGTGCCCGGACCACCAGGCGATGCGCACCGTGCGCGCCAAAAGCTCACGGTGCTGCCAGAAGACGCGGGCCAGCTCCAGGAGCGCAGCGTCACCTGTCGCATTGTCCCCGACTCCGACGTGCCAGGAGTCGAGGTGTCCGTGCAGCAGCACAAACTCATCGGCCGCCTGCGTCCCGGGGATCTCAGCGACGAGCACCGGAAGAGGGCGCCACTCCGTCTCGACCATCGTGCTCACGGCCACCGTGACCGGCCCCTGAGCGGCCAGGGCGCGGAGCGCCTCACCATCAGGTCGGGCAATCGCGAGCACCGGCACCGCCGGCACTGTCCCCTCCGCATCAAGGTCAGGCGACCCCCAGCTGGTGGTGGCGATCCCTTCGTGGATTGCGTCGCCGGGGTGAACGAAGACCACGGCGAGCGCACCAGTGGCCGCCCAACGCACCGCCTGCGCCGCGAAGCCAAACCCCTCGACCAGCACCACCTTGCCGCGCAGGTCGGGGAGCTCCGGCGGAAGGACAGCGCCAAAGAGCTCGGCCGACTCACCCTGTCCGGACATGACGACCAGCTCGCCGATCAATTCGGCACCACCGGTTGAGGGAGAAAAGGCGAGCGTCTTGGCGCGCAGGGGACGCTCACTGGGTACCACCACGCGGAGCGTCGCGTAGACCGGGCGGGAGATCAAGCAGGTCGGCCAGAAGACACGAAAAGGGACGCCCCAGCGCTCGAGTCGTTCCGTTAGGTACTCGAGCGCCTGCCGTTCCTCAGGGCCGCCGGAGAACCGGTGAAGCAGCGAGAAGGTTTCCACCACGCCCCACGGCTCGTCGAGCGAGACGGCAGCCAAGAGACGACGTTCGACCTCCGGGTCGCGCCAGGCGGTGTGCATCCTCCACCCCTTTCCTGGTGTGGCCCGCTACCGGGCGATATTGCGGGGATATCCTAACTGATCTCGCGCAACTGCTGCATGAGACAGTGCTCACGCGTTCCCAGCACCCGGGGTCGTTTGCTCCGCTGCGGGCACGCGGGAATCCGGGGGCAATCCAACATCCAGATGCGCGAAGCTGAAACTGCTGCGGGACAAGACGCCGCTCGCTGAAGGCCCGGGGAATTGCAACCTCACAACACCTTCACGAGACCCGGGGCTCAATCCCTCAGGCCCCCGAAAGGGGGATTGAGTTGGAAACGTGGACACGAGACCTCACATGCTCGAGCTTTGACGTGCGTCAGCGCGCGACTCCGCGTTCGGAGACCATATGCCCGGAGGTTGACGTGCGCCAAGGTTGCAGCCCGGGGCTGAAAACCCTGTTTCAATCCACGAAGCTCCAGCAGGGCTGACAACGGGCCCTGGTGTCCCGAGCAGTATCCCCCACGCCGTGGAGGGACAAATCAGAGCTGGCTTCAGCCGGCATCCGGATTGAGCTCGGCCGTTGACGGCCGGGCGAGGTGAATGACCAGCGCCGGTACCACGATTGCGCCCGTCTATGAACGCTCAGGAAAGATTCGGATAACGGCATCGGGAGGGAGCCCGGCCGTTTGCCGTCAGGCAGCGGGCGAGAGCATCCCTCATGCGGCCACGACGTGTCCGGAGATGCCGCGCGAGGCACCGACCCACGCCGCCGGCCAAGACGACCGAGCTCAACAGCGCCTGACTCCTGGTCGTTCACTTCGCCAAACGGCAGTCGAGCGACCCATCCCCATCCGCTGCTCCCCTTGACAACTGGACGGAGCGGTCATAAAATACGCACAGATGTTCGTATCCGATCTGAGGGAAGGGGAGTGAGGGGTGCAGCAGCCGTTTGCTTCCGGTGCCGATCAAGACCGTTTGGCGAATACTGGCCACGCCGCTGCCCAGCGGCTCAGTGGCACGGTACAGGCCCAGCACGCAGCAGGAGAAGGCCACCCACCAGCGCAGGACCGTCGTCACCGCCTGACGCCGAACGCTGCTCAGCCTCTCGACAGTCAAGAAGACGCGACGCAGGCCGTTCGAGACGCCCGGCCCCGGAGCTCCTCCGGTGATCCTCCCCACGAGACCAAGAGCGGCCACAAGCGCCGAACCCGCACGGGCAGTGCACTCCCGCTCGACCCGATCGAAGAGGGATTTCTGGACGGCCTGGCCCGTCTGGCCCAGCGCGGCGACCGCCAGCTCCGCGACCGACTCTACGAGCGCTTCTCCCCGTATCTCGACCGGGTTTGTGCGTCCCTGGCGCGCCGGACCTGGGTACGCCTGGCAGAGCTAGACGATATCCGCCACGAAGGCTACCTTGTTTTCTGCAAACTCCTCACCGATTGGCCGGGTGAAGAGCGCTTTGCCGGCTTTCTGTTTGCGCACTTTGCGCGACGCCTCACTGCTGCCGTCCGGCGGTTCGAGGGGCTCCGTCCGCGCGGCCCGCTCACTCCACCGCCGACGGGCAATGCCACCCCGGACAACGGCGCAGCAGCCATGGCAGTGCTCGAACTCCTGGTTGGCCTGGACGCCGCCGAGCGCACGTTGCTGGAACTCCTGCTCACCGGCTACACCGTGCGGGAGGCGGCAGCGCGTCTTGGCATCACCGAACGAACAGCGCGCCGCCGCCTGCGTCGGCTTGGGCGGCGGCTCCGGTCCACTCCTGGCCACCCCTGACCGGGTGGGCGGCCAGTCGGGAGAAACGCGGTGACCAGTCGCTTTGCAACCAGCACCGCCGGACCTTTTGAGCACCAAGCCTGCCCCGGAGCGGCGTGGCACCAGCTCGCTGCTGAGCGTGCGCAAGCCATTAGCCGCCCACACGGGCCAAAGCGCGCACAACCTCCACGACGCCCTGGGGCTGAAGCGCCGGCTCGAGTTTGGCGGGCACCGTCTTCCATCGGGTGCTGCCCACACCCACGGGGCCAGGAGGAGAGGACGCCAACAGCAGCGTTGCCGACAGCTCAACAGCAGGAGTCTGTTCTCAACGTCGTTCGCACAGGCACGCTCCCGCGCCTCCTCCTGCCCTGGCAAGCGTCC
>DAOTWO010000099.1:0-1581 GCA_034435855.1 Thermomicrobium sp.
AATACAACCCTTAAACATTTATTGCCTGAAGAAACGCGGCGACAAAATGCCGCGAAAACAAGAAAAACACAGGAAAAACGCACAGTGATCCCGAGAGAGGGAATTGAAAAGAACGAAACATCATACACCTGTATGCACCGGTAACCTGTCTTCTGTGATCCCGAGAGAGGGAATTGAAAATTAGGCTGGCATCGTTTTTGGTGGACCTACACCTATGGGCAGAGTGATCCCGAGAGAGGGAATTGAAAGGTCCGTGATAATATATGTTCGCGAACCTTCTTCCGCTCGGCATGTGATCCCGAGAGAGGGAATTGAAAGCTCCGTGTCCAGCTTTATCAGGACAGGGCCCTCGGGGACTATCTTTCTGTGATCCCGAGAGAGGGAATTGAAAGCTGAAGAACTGTTCCTCCGCCACAGCTATCAATACTCCGAGCAGTGATCCCGAGAGAGGGAATTGAAAGGTCGACTGCGTGTTCGCCGGACTCGACGGTGATGGATGCGTAGTGATCCCGAGAGAGGGAATTGAAAGGACCTATTCTCCGAAGGATATTGACTTCATCGCTTATCGTGTGATCCCGAGAGAGGGAATTGAAAGATAATCAGGGCCGTGGCAGTAAAACGTGCGGGCCTATTGTGATCCCGAGAGAGGGAATTGAAAGGCATAACTATTCTCACAAAAGCTCCAGCCACAAAGTATAGGTGATCCCGAGAGAGGGAATTGAAAGAGAACCCTTGCCCTGTGCTTCATCCCCGCTCCTGAAGCCAAACAGTCTGTGATCCCGAGAGAGGGAATTGAAAGTCCCCTATATCCGCCGCCTGTTGATAGATAAGGAGATGTGATCCCGAGAGAGGGAATTGAAAGAAACACATCAACCACATCGTCCTCGCTCCAGCCACGGATCAGTGATCCCGAGAGAGGGAATTGAAAGCCTCCTCAGACGAGCGCATTCAGCCGCAAAAAGCCCCATGCCGTGATCCCGAGAGAGGGAATTGAAAGTATACTTATACATCGCACGCTCGAGGACTTCACGTGGAATAAGTGATCCCGAGAGAGGGAATTGAAAGGTAAAGCCTCGTCAAGGTCTCCATACACAAATTCCACACCGTGATCCCGAGAGAGGGAATTGAAAGTCAAAGCTATCACGCCCGTCGTGGCGTTAGTAGGCTCCTGTGATCCCGTGATCCCGAGAGAGGGAATTGAAAGTAAAATAATGAGCGTTGCCTATATTTCCCATGGTTGGTGATGTTGTTTGTGATCCCGAGAGAGGGAATTGAAAGAAGTTTTCTGCATTAAGAAGGATAAGCGCCGCTATTGGATAGGTATGGGGGATTAGTGATCCCGAGAGAGGGAATTGAAAGAAGTTTTCTGTGCAAAAGCCGCATCCCATAGCCAAACATTAATCCGTGATCCCGAGAGAGGGAATTGAAAGATAAAGCTGGCATATTCCGCTTGGGAGGTGTATGAGCGAATTGTGATCCCGAGAGAGGGAATTGAAAGGTCTCTCTTTTGAACGAGCGATACGGGCGAATGAACGGCTCAGTGATCCCGAGAGAGGGAATTGAAAGTTTATGACGTCCACC
>DAOTWO010000100.1:0-7351 GCA_034435855.1 Thermomicrobium sp.
TCGCGGGCGAGCCGCAACGCACCGTAGTCGTCAATCTGGTCCGGCCTGACGAGAATGCGAACTTCGCGCCCGGCCTGGATTGCGTACGCCTTTTGGACCCCGGGGAAGGAAGTCGCGACGCTCTCGAGCGCTTCAAGACGCTTGATGTAGGCTTCGAGCATCTCACGCCGTGCCCCTGGCCGAGCACCACTGATCGCGTCGGCAGCCGCGACGATAAATGCTTCGACCGTCTTTGGCTCCTCCTCACCGTGGTGTGCCGCAATCGCGTGCACAATCTTGGCCGACCGACCAAGGCGTCGCGCGATGTCTGCACCGATCAACGCATGCGGCCCCTCGACCTCGTGGTCGACGGCCTTGCCGATATCGTGCAGGAGCCCGGCTGTCTTGGCGACATTGACGTCCGCACCGAGCTCGGCAGCAAGTGCACCAGCGATGAGCGCAACCTCGATCGAATGCTGGAGTACGTTCTGTCCGTAACTCGTGCGGAAGCGAAGTCGACCCAGCAGGCGGATGAGATCCGGGTGCAGGCCCTGCACCCCAGCCTCGAGTGCTGCCCGTTCCCCCTCTTCCCAGATGATCTGCTCGACCTCTTGGCGCGTCTTCTCGACCACCTCTTCGATCCGCGCGGGGTGAATTCGCCCATCTTGGATGAGCTTCAACAGTGCCCGACGAGCAATCTCGCGCCGCACGGGATCAAAGGATGAAAGTGTGACAGCCTCTGGTGTATCGTCGACGATTAGATCAACACCCGTTGCCTGCTCGAGCGCTCGGATATTCCGTCCTTCACGCCCGATAATACGACCCTTCATGTCGTCGCTCGGAAGCGGGACGACAGTTACCGTGGCCTCGGCGACGTATTCGGACGCGATCCGTTGAATGGCTGTCGCCAGAATCATGCGGGCACGCTGTTGCGCCTCCTCGCGCACCTGCTGCTCGAGTTCGCGGACCTGACGGTTGAGCAGTTCGCGTGCCTCCACAGTCGCCTGCTGGATCACAAGCTGCCGCGCTTCCTCCAGTGTCATCTGCGCCACACGTTGGAGCTCGGCCTGCCGTTCCTGCTCCAGCCGGGCGATCTCCTCGAGGCGCTCCTCGATCTCCTTCTCTCGCGCCTGGATCTTGCGTTCACGCTTTTCAAGATTCTCCAGGCGCCGGTCCAGCTGTTCCTCCTTGGCCTGAAGCCGCCGCTCCAGACGCTCGACTTGTTGGCGTCGCAGCTGATATTCCTGCTCCAGTTCCTCGCGCAGCTTCAGCGCGGCATCCTTCGCCTCCAGGAGGATCTCTCTCTGCCGCGCCTCAGCCTCTTCCAACAGTCGCCGGACCTCGTCCCCCGTTGCGCGCAGGCGCGAGCGTGCTGCCCGCTGTAAGTACAGGTAGGTACCTAACATCACCACGATCGCTGTGACGACGACCGCGGCGACGACCATCAGCATGGTCTCCATCTCCGCGCCTCTCCTCAATGCATCGTTTGGTAACGTACAGGGTCGTCACGCAATGAAGCGAACGACCAAGAACTGGCGGGGAATTGCCCGCCTCTAAGGATACCCCTCACCAGCCGCTCACGCCAAACGTGCGGCCGAGTACTGCTCGCACTGCTCCCCTGCGAAGCAGAGGCCAGAGGCGCACATGAACTCACCATCACCACGGCCTCCATCCTCGCATCCCCTGGTGAGCATCGTCAGCTCACCAGCTCAACACTACCAGCGGTGGAGCACTGATGGAGGAGCCGCAGCTGCTTGGAGCCTGTACTGCTCTTCCCGGCAGCGCTCGGGAGAGCAACGGTACATGAGCCCGGCGGGCGGATAGGCCGCCAGACGCGGATCGTCTTAACAAGACACAACATCACAGACCAGACTTCTTTAGCGATCTGGTCAGCAACGTGAGGAGGAGGTCATGTCCGCCGAGCGTACCGCCTGGCTCACGTGTGCGATGTAACGTCGCCGTTTTCTCCGTCTAGCGAGCTTGGGAGCTGGACTTCTCGGGGCCGGCCTCCTTGGGGCATGCGCCCGTTCAGCGGAGACTCCGCCTGCAGCACCGACTACTGCCCCTGCTCCTGGTCAGACCCCGGCTCCTGCGGCCTCTCCAACCCCAGTGACAGCCGCGACCGGCGGGACATTTGTCATCGCACGGCTCACCGATACGATCACGCTTGATCCTTCGCGCCAGTACGAATTGACTTCGCCCATCGTGATGGGCGCTTGCTATGAACGTTTAGTGACCATTCAACTGCCGGATATCCGCACTATCCATCCCCACTTGGCTGAAAAGTTCGACATCACACAAGACGTCACAACATACACCTTCACTCTCCGCGAGGGGGTACGCTTTGCCTCTGGGAATCAATTGACTTCCGCTGACGTCGTCTTCAGTTTCAACCGCCTGCGCGAACTGAAGGACAACCCCTCCTGGTTAGCCGATATTATTCAGGTAATGGAAACCCCAGACGCCCGAACGGTCCGCATCAGGCTCACCGAGCCGAATGCCGCCTTGCTCGCCATGCTCGTTTCCCCAAACTTGTCGATCCTCGATTCAACCGTTGTCAAGCAACAAGGTGGTACCGACCAGCCTGGCGCAGACAAGGCAGACCAGGCAACAGAGTGGCTGAACCAGAACTCGGCCGGTTCCGGTCCCTTCGTGCTCAAGGGCTGGGCCAAGGAACAAGAGATCGTTATGGAGCGCAACCCGAACTACTGGGGACAACCAGCAGCGCTCGAACGGGTGATTATCCGGCACATCCCTGATCCGACGACTCAGCGACAGCTTCTGGAGAGGGGTGACGTCGACGCGGCGCACAACCTCGATGCCGATCTCATCGCAGAACTCGAGCAGGCTGGCACGGCACAGATTGTCCGCGGCGATACGCTCGACACCGAGTACTTCGCGATGCACACCAGTCCCGAGATTGGGAAAGAGCTTGCCGACAAGCGCGTGCGGCAGGCTATCGCCTACGCAATCGACTATGACGGGATCATCCAGCAGATTCTCCGAGGCGCTGCCGTCCGTCCGCCCTCAGTCATTCCGAGCGGCCTGTTGGGCGTCATCGAGGCCGAGGACGCACGCTATCAGACCAATGTGGAGCGCGCTCGGCAACTCTTGGGACAGGCGGGTTTAGCGAACGGCTTCGACCTCACCCTGACCTTCTCCAGCGGCGGTACAGAGGTCGGGGGTATCTCATCCGAAGTTCTCGCGAGCAAGATTGCTGACGATTTGCGGAAGGTTGGAATCCGCGTCACTCTTGATCCACGCGCACCGGATGTCCGACTTGCCGACTATCGGGCAGGCAAGTTGCAGTGCACAATTTCTGGCTGGACACCGGACTTCCTCGACCCGCACGGCTGGGCAATCCCCTTCGGGGTTCCTGGCGAAGCCGCAGCGAAGCGTGTCGCCTATAACAACCCGCAAGTCGCTGACCTCTTCCAGCGGGCCGCCCGCACCGCTGATCCGCAAGAGCGTGCTCGACTCTACGCGCAAGGGCAACGCCTGCTCAACGAGGACGCGCCGTTCCTCTGACTCTATCAGCCCAAGGCACAGATCGCCGTCGGCAAAAACGTGCACGGCTATGTGTTCGAGCCGGTGATCGGGGTTGACCTGAGCAAAGTACGAAAGAGCTGAGCCGTCGCCCGGAGCGATTCATCGGGAGCGGTGGACTGTGCTCGGGCAGATCGTTTTCCGGCGTTTTCTCTTGACAATCCCTTTGCTCTTCGGGATCATCATCGTGACCTTTACAGTCTCTCACCTCATTCCGGCTGACCCGCTTATGGCGATCTTGCCTGAGCGTGCCGCCAGCGATCCGGAGACCGTCCGCATGTATCGGGAGCGGTGGGGACTCGACCGATCACTCCCGGAACAGTATCTGTTCTATCTTGGCAATCTCCTGCGAGGCGACCTTGGAGAGTCGTATACGAGCCGCCGACCGGTCGCGCAGGATCTCCCAGAACGTTTCCCAGCCACGGTGGAACTTGCCCTCGCTGCGATGCTCTTTGCTGTCACTTCCGGCTTGACACTCGGAATCCTTTCCGCACTCTGGTACGAGCGCTGGATCGACCATCTGGCGAGAATTGTCTCGCTCGTTGGTGTGTCACTTCCGGTCTTCTGGCTTGGGCTCTTGGCTCTCCAACTCTTCTATGCCAACTTCCGCCTCCTCCCTGGTCCCAGTCGCATCGACCCTCGCCTCACGGCTCCACCGTTCCGCACCGGCTTTTACACCATTGACAGCCTACTCGCGGGAGACCTGTCGCTCTTTCTGAATGTCCTTGCTCATTTGGTCTTACCCGGTATGGTCCTTGGGAGTTATGCCATGGGGATCATTGCGCGCATGACCCGCTCAGCCCTGCTCGACGTACTCGGAGCAGACTACATCCGGACCGCCCGCGCCAAGGGGCTCAGGGAACATCGTGTTATCCTCATCCATGCCCTCCGCAATGCACTGATTCCCACGGTCACGGTTATTGGCCTCACTTTCAGCAGTCTTTTGGTTGGCGCCGTATTGACCGAAACGATCTTCGCTTGGCCAGGAATTGGACGCTACGCCGTGGACGCCCCCATGAAACTTGATCTTCCTGCCGTGATGGGGGTGACACCGCTCATTGCAGTCGTTTATGTGATCGTGAACTTTGTGACCGACGTCCTCTACGGCATCCTCGACCCACGGATTCGGGTAAGCTGAGGGAGTTGCCGCGTGCTCACGGGCGTGCGCACAGCGGAACGGTGGGGTACTCGCTCGCGCTGGTCAGATCGGCCAGCTTGGCAGGCGTTCCGCGCTCTCCGGCAACGACCAAGTGCGGTGGTGGGGCTTGCCATTTTTGCTCTTCTGGATCGGCGTTGCCCTGACGGTCACATTTCTCGTGCCGTTCGATCCCCTGGCCACTGACGTGAGTGCGCGGCTTCAGCCGCCAAGCCTGACGCATTGGTTCGGAACCGACGACCTCGGCCGCGATATTTTTCGGCGCACCCTTTATGGTGCCCGTATCTCACTCCCGGCAGGCTTCCTCACTGTCCTCGGAGCACTCGTTATCGGCTGTTTTGTCGGTGCGATCGCTGGCTACGCGGGGGCTGGATCGATGCCATCCTCATGCTCATCGCCGACATGGTGCTTGCCTTCCCCTCGATCGTCCTGGCAATGGCGATTGCTGCTGCGCTTGGTCCGGCTTTGAAGAATGCATTGATCGCAATCGTGATCGTCCTGTGGCCGGAGTACGCGCGGCTCATGCGTGCACAGGTCTTGGCGGTGAAAGCACAAGAGTACGTGACCGCTGCCGAAGCACTTGGCATGAGCAGGCTTCGCTTACTGCTCATTCACATCCTCCCCAACACCCAGGCCCCCCTGGTCGTCAAAGCAACACTCGACGTCGGTGCAGCCATTGTGCTCACAGCAGGACTCTCCTTTATCGGCCTTGGTGCAGTCCCTCCGGCGCCGGAATGGGGTGCAATGATCCGTGAGGGGCAACGTCGTTTCAGCCAGTGGTGGCTCGCGACGTTCCCTGGGCTTGCGATCTTTAGCGTCGTGATGGCACTCAACTTCCTCGGTGATGGACTCCGAGATGTACTCGATCCGCCGCGTCGCCGACGCGGAGCGATCTCCAGCCACGACGATACAAGACGTGCGCAGAGGCTCCTTTTCCTTCGCAAGAGGTCTGGACTGAGCCAGGAATGCTCACTCCGGATTTGAGGAACAGAAGAGAACACGTATGGAGTCAGCGCCGCCTCTGAGGGTAACCACATGGGTGCGAGGGATGAGAAGACCGCACTTCGGTCAAAACATCGATCGTGGAGCGTGCAACAGAGAGAACATGTGGAATCATTTCCAGCTGTGGTCGTTGCCCCAGCATGGAGCGACTGGCAGAAGGGGGAAATCGATGCGGTGTGTTGTTGCACGACTTGCCAAATGGATTGCCTTGGGACTGATCGGCGCAGCGCTCTACGACCAGCTTCGCCGCGCTCCGGCTGAGCGCACGTGGATGGGGCAGATCGGACCCGTTCCGTATGACTTCCGCCTTCCCTCTCTTGAACGCCTGCGTGCGAGTCTCTGGAACCCTGACGACCCACGAATCATCACCCCGATGCCGTGGGGAATCGGCTGGTCAGTCAATCTCGCCCGGGCTTGGCTCCGCCTTTCCCCACTCGTCGAGCAGGCGCGCCAACGACTTACAACTGTGCTCGGCGGGCAAGGAGCTGCCACGCACCAGTGAGCGTCAACACAACGCCGAGCCCGAGGAGAACCGTTGTCACTCCGAATGCATCGGCTAGCGCACCAGCCCCGAAAACTGGGAGAAACGCGACGCTGTTGGAAACGGTGAAAAAGACCGCGAAGATTCGTCCCCGTGCTTGTTCCGGCGCTTCCGCCTGGAGCAGTGTCTGCGCCGGTGCACGGACAAGCCCATCCGCAAGACCGAGGAGCGCTGCAACGGTCACCGCACCGATGAGTTCTGCAATACCACGCCCCAACGCATCAGGAAGTTCAGCGAGAGCCACAAGCAACAAACCACCACCGACGAGTGCAATATCAGCCGTGCGCTCAATCCCCAGCCAGCGTGTGACACGGTCCACGACGAGGGTCCCGAACACCACACCAAGTCCAGCCGGCAAGACGAGATAGGCAATATCTTCCTTGGGCAGCTCGAGCACAAGCGTCACATACCCCGGCCCGAGCGCGGCGACGACGAGATACGTCGCGGTAGCAACCGCCAAATACCCGATCGCCTTGCGCAGGACCCGGTGTCCAGCAGCAAGCCGCACCCCTTCCACCACCTCATTCCAGACCTGCACGACCAGCGCCCCCGTATTGAGCACCGGGCGACGCTTCACCGCTCCACGTGGAAGGAGAATGGAAAGCGCTGTGGACAGGGCGAAGAACACAACGGTTGCCCCGAGCACAGCCCGGACCCCAACCAGCTTGACCAAGAGCGGCCCAGCGATTGCAAACCCCGCCAGCTGCGATGCAGTGAACGTGAGATTGAAAAGCGCATTTGCCTGGACAAGCCGCCCACTTGGAACCACGCTTGGTAGCATCGACCAGAGTGCTGGACCGAAGAATTGACCGACAGTACCTGAGGCGAAGGCGAGAGCGTAGACCACAAGCAGCGCTGCGAGCGGGGCCCAGCGCGCCTCGATGAAGAGCAAACCGATAACCGCAAGCCCTCTGAGCGCGTTCGTAGTGATCAACACACTTCGTCGATCAAAGCGATCGGCCACAACACCTGAGAGTGGACTCACCAGTACGGCAGGCAACGAAAAGCTCAGCACTGTAAGACCGACTGCAGTATTGGTAGGAAGCGGCGCTCCGCGCTCGAGAATGCCTTGCACCAGGACCAGTAAGGCGAAATTTACCGCGTTCTGTGACGTCTGCGACAGCGTC
>DAOTWO010000101.1:0-9364 GCA_034435855.1 Thermomicrobium sp.
AGAGACGCGCAATTCTCCCGTGGAGGCGCGTACGCAGTTCGTCGTTCCCCGTCGCGGTCGCAACATCGAGCGCTTGTCGGAGATAACCGATGGCTCCGTGCGGATCCGCCTCTTGGAGCTCTAGTTCGGCCAGGAGCAGCAGGGCTCGCTCGTAGGCGAGAAAGTCGCGTGCCTGTTCTGCCCGTTCACAGGCTTGAAGCAGGTGCTGCTCTGCCTCGCGACGCAGTCCTCGCGCCAGGGCGATCGAACCTTGGAGGACGGCGAGCTGTGCTTCCATTCGCGGGTCTTCGGTTACCTTGACCAAATTGGCAGCGTGCTTTGCGACCGTGATCGCGTCCTGGAGTTCACCAAACTCGAGCAGCACCTCGCCCGTACCCAGTAGCCAGCGTGCCTGCTCTGTTACGTCGCCCCGCTGCTGCGCCAGGCGGAAGGCTCGGGAGAGGTACTCGAGTGCTTCACCGCGATGGTCGAGGGCGGCATGAGCCAAACCGGAGAGCCCGAGGAGCCGCTGGCGAAGCGTCACGTCCTCCATTGCCTCGCTCTGTTGCTGTGCGAGCTGCAAGAACTGCAGCGCGCGCTGCGCCTGTTGTCCTTCGAGCGCAAGTTCTGCGGCATCAAGCAGTGCTCGAATCGCAGCATGCCGGTTTCCAAGTCGGAGTTCGAGATTGGCCAGTTGATGAAGATGGTCGGCTGCGTCACGGAACTTCCCCGCCTGCCGCTCGATCTGCACCAACCCGATCAGACTCCTGCTTTCCAGTGCGAGGTCTGCTGCTGTCCGTGCCCGCTCGAGCGCGGCCAGAAGAGCGGTCCGCGCCTGGGTAAGCCGTCGTTGTTCCGCCAGGATCGCACCGATCTGGATTGCGATTTCGGCCTGGAGCCGATGATCAATCATCCGTTCAGCAGCTTCCTGTGCCTGTTGCAGCAGCGCATAGGTGGCGTCCAGATCGCCGAGTTCGCGCAAGATCGTCACTTGCCGCAGCAGCGCGTCGACCATGCCCGCATAATGGCCGACGCGACGTGCACTCCGACTGGCACGGTTGTAGAACTCCCGCGCCGCTGCCAGGTTCCCTTCCTGGCGGGCGAGATCGCCGAGCATCAGTGCGGTTTCGACGTCTTCCAGCGTATCGGTGTTCTCGCTACCCGACTCCAACTGGCGCATCAAGAGTTCTCGCGCACGATCGCGTTCGCCGCGCATCCAGGCCAGCCGTGCCAGGCGGGCCAAGGCTCGCCGTTGGCCGGCCGCGTTCGCGATGCGACGAGCGGCGCGCAAAGCTTCTTGGAGATGGAGCTCCTGCTCGCGTTGTCGTTCCTGTTCCTCTTCACTCGGCCCTTCGTACTCCGCGAGGATGTCGGCTGCACGTAGATTCGCTTCCATAAGGACACGGTCGAACCCTTTCTGGCGTGCAGCCAGAATGACGAGTCGGCTCAGCAGGAGGGCATGCTCGGGATGATCTAATGCTGCCCGTCCGGCCTCGTCCAGCACTTCCCAGAGATCACCATCGGCCAATCGGGCGACCGTACTGGGCTGTTCAGCCGCCGCATAGGCCTGTTCGACCGTGATCCGTCCCTCCAGGACATCAGTCGCGATGCGGTACAAGGGGTTGCGTTCGATTCCCTGCCTTCGGCGCAGCCAGCGGCCGAACTGTTCAAAGACGCTCATTCGCTCACCTCGGAGCTCGATGCTGTGAAGACGTCGAACGCCCAGCGCAAGGTTTCGAGCGTCACGTTCCCGCCACTTACCACAAGAACGACGTTCTTTCCCCGCAATTGATCGCGTAGGCGGTAGGCCGCCGCGAGTGCTGCCGCACCAGCCCCTTCCGCGACCACCCGTCCAGCTTCCAGGAGTTCCACCATGGAGCGAGCAATCTCTTCGTCAGAGACCAGCACGATGTCGTCGACTCGCTCGCGGATGATCCGCAGCGGGAGCTCGAAAGCAACGCGTGTCGCGATCCCCTCAGCGAAGGTATATCCGTCGCGGAGTTCCAGGAGCTTGCCCTGTCGCCACGACTCGTAGACCACCGGCATGCCAGCTGCCTGGACACCAATGACGCGAATACCTGGATCGACCGTTTTCATCACGATCCCGGTCCCGCAGACACCGCTCCCAGCACCGATGGGAACGATAACGACCTCGACGTCCGGCAATGCTTCAATGATCTCGAGTGCGTATGTTCCCACTCCAGCGATAAGATCCGGCTCGTTGGCCGAATGGATGTACCGGAGTCCTTCAGCTACCGCATGGGCTTCGCAGGCAAGACGGGCTTCATCGAAGTCCCGTCCAGTAAGGACGACCTCTGCGCCCAAGCGGCGCATTGCTGCTACTTTCAGCGGATTCGCACCCTCCGGCGCATAGATGATGGCACGGACGCCGAAGAGGCGCGCTGCATAGGCAATCGATTGCCCGTGATTTCCCGTTGAGGCTGTCACAACACCTCGCGCGCGTTCCTCCTCCGAGAGTCGACTCATCAGGTAAACACCACCGCGGACCTTGAAAGCACCAATCGGCTGCATCTGTTCGCACTTCAGGTAGATCTGGCAGCCGAGTCGCTCACTTAAGAGTGGCGCCGGGAGAAGCGGCGTCGCCGGAAGATACCGGTGGACAACAGCTCTGGCCCGCAGAATGTCTCGAAACGTCGGTGGTTCTAGTCGACGGCCCTCACCCGCCTCACGCACCTGTCGACCCCTCACCTCAGCCAGCCTGCCCCCGTGCACCATTCCAGCGTACGACGCCCCCGACACGTTGTCTATCACCCGGTCCGCCCTCTCCAGGGGAGGACCCGTTGTCCCAGAGTCTGCCACCAGCTGGGGTGGCCTGTCACTGGACCCGGCGTTGGCTCTCGCTGTGGCCAGCCTCAGGGGGCCATTCGAGTCGGGCAACTGACTGAGAGCAGTAATCTCTGGAACTGTCCGGAAAGGGGTTCGCAACAGGGCACCAGGTGCAGCACCTGGTGCTGCGTTCGCGTAATGGGGAGCAGGATGTCGTTCACTGGTTCCTGTCTTCGAATCGGCACTATTCGGTCATCGTTCTGTCATGGTCGGTGGGTACGCTGGCGTTGCCTGGCAGGCGCGTGGTCAGGAAGGAGAGGAGAAACGATGCGCTCACGCGAAACGCCGGCAGCGCTGCAGGGCACGGCGCAGAGCGCTGTCCTTGAGGTCCAAGGAGTAACAAAGCGCTATGGATCGTTCCTGGCAGTTGCTGATGTCTCGTTCTCTTTGGAACGGGGCCAGGTCCTTGGGATGCTGGGACCGAATGGGGCCGGGAAGACCACCATCATCTGCACGATCCTCGGACTGGTCGCCCCTGATGCCGGCCAGATCCGGATCGCTGGTATTGACGCACGTCAGGATGCGCGTGAAGCGTTGCGGCATGTCGGGGCTCTGGTCGAATCTCCGACGTTCTACCCGTATCTCACCGGTCGGGAAAATCTGCGAATTCTGGCGCTTTTACGCAACGTTCCGGAAATGCGGATTACGGAGGTTCTGGAACTGGTGGGGTTGGCTGAGCGTGCCGAGCAGCGTGTGGGAACCTATTCGCTTGGTATGCGTCAACGTCTGGCTATTGCAGCGGCAGTTTTGCATTGTCCGCTCCTCTTGATCTTGGACGAACCGACCAACGGCCTCGATCCCCACGGAATCGTCGAGGTGCGTGAGCTGATTCGTGGACTCGCCGCGAATGGTCAGACGATCCTGCTCTGCAGCCATGTTTTAGCCGAGGTACAACAAGTCTGCAGTCATGTGTTGATCCTTGATCGTGGTCGTGTCGTTGCTCAGGGAGCCATTGATACGCTCTTAGCTGGCGATCACGCGGTGTTCCTCCGAACTCCCGTTCCCGAACGGGTGCGGGCCCTCTGTGCCATGACCCCGTGGCTGCGGCTCCTTGCCGAGGATGGAAACGTGCTGCACCTCGCCGTACCGAGTACCTGCGAGGAGGAGTTTGCCCAACTGTTGCTCACCGAGCAGATTCCTGTTCTGGAGCTCTCTCGGCACAGTCAGACACTGGAGCGACTCTTCTTAGAAACGACAAGTCGTTCAGGAAAGAGGTCCGGGAACCATCCGCTGCGTCGGGGCAGGCTGGAGTGGTGGCGTCTCGTGAAGGGACAAGAAAAATGATGTGGCATGCGCTCCACGCGGAGTGGCTGAAGCTCTGGCGCCTGCGGATGTATCGGGTCATCCTCGTCTTGGGCATAGTGCTCAGTTGTCTCTGGGTTGGCTTCATGCTCTATCTCATGGAGCGGGGTGCGCCCCACGTGCAGGAGGAAGTCACGCGACAGTTGGCACTGCCCGGAGCCTACCTCCAAGGTTTCATGCTCGCGGCTGGATTGGGTGAAACGTTCCTGGCTATGGTTGCTGCGACCTTCATTGCCAACGAATTCAGCTGGGGGACATGGCGCTTGGTGTTGCCTACCGGATTATCGCGGTGGCAGGCGCTCCTCGCAAAGTTTCTCGTTCTGTGGGCAGGCGCTGCGATCTTTGTGTTTGTGACGGCGAGCGTGCCGATCATCGCCGCGCCAATCGTTTCCGTTGTGCTTCATCAGCCGGTTTTCCAGATGCCCTCGGCAGAGCACTGGCAACTGGAGCTCGCTGTGCTTCCTTTGCGGAGTGTGGGGGCCTTGATCGCGCCAATCGTTCTCGCGATGACGGTCGTCGTGGTGACACGCTCACAAGCGGTCGCGGTCGGTCTGACGATCGGATTGTCCCTGAGTGAGGGGGGCTTGGCTGCTGTGTTGCAGGGACTCGGCGGCTGGTGGGCTGCAATCCCACGCTTCTTCTATCTCTGGAACGCACAAGCGATTGTACGGGCTCCGGTCTTTTCGGACGCACCGCAACCTGGCAGCCCGTCCTTCCAGGAGGCGATACCAGTGGTTCTGGCCTGGACGATTCTGCTCGGTAGCCTCACTCTTTGGTGGTTCGGACGAAAGGATATCGAAGTGCGCGCAAACGCATAAATGTTTTCTGTATCCTTCAGGATCATCCTGTGGAGCAGGGACGGTGGCACGGATTCTCCTTGTTGAAGACGAAGTCGAGCTGGCTGCGCTGATTCGTGAGGCCCTGGAGCAGGCTGGTCACCATGTTCTTCTCGCTTTCGATGGGCCCAGTGGGCTTCTCCTTGCGCGCCAGGAGAATCCTGATCTGATCATTCTTGACCTCAGACTACCTGGGATAGACGGGCTTGACGTGCTGCGTGCCCTACGTCGTGAGTTGCTCGTACCGGTGCTTATCCTGACGGCGCGCGGTACAGAGTTCGACCGCGTGTTGGGCCTTGAGCTCGGCGCTGACGATTACGTGGTGAAGCCGTTTTCTCTCCGCGAACTTGTTGCACGTGTCCGAGCACTCTTGCGTCGTTTGGAGATCGTCGCCCAGGTGAGTCAGACCGAGTGCCTGGAGCGGCCAATCCGCCTCTCAGATCTCGTCATCGATCCGGCAACACGGGAGGTGTGGAGTCAGGGGAGGCGGGTTCACCTTACGGCTCGTGAATTTGCGCTGCTCTGGTTCCTTGCTGCCAATCCCGGGCGGGTCTTCAGCCGGGAATATCTGCTTGACCGTGTGTGGGGCCCCGACTTTGCCGGGGGTGAGCGCACCGTTGATGCCCATATTGCGCGCATCCGAAAAAAGCTCGGTGGTCCGGGGTCGCCGGCCGATCGCCTCGTTGCCTACTGGGGCGTGGGATACCGCTTCGAGCGTCGGGAGGGCGAGCGGTGACAGGGAGTTCATGCGCAATTCGTCGTCTCTGGACGATCCTGGACAGCCGGCTGAGCTGGAAGCTCATGTTCGCGCACGTGGCCGTCGCTCTCCTGACGTTGACACTCGTGATCTGTGCCTATGCCATCCGGGCGATCGTCCTTCACAGGGATGACATTCTGCTCGGTCAAACTGTGCGCTATGACCCCGACTTTGCCCAGAGTACACGCCTGCTTGCGCAGTTGCTGCCACCGCATCTTCCACAGGAGACCGATTCACCAAATTCCCTCACTCTGTTACTTCGGGATCTTGGTGCTGGGGCAGTTCCAGGAAGCGGTCCACTTGGTGGCTCGCTGAACGAGCACACCGGTATCGTGATTCTGAGTGTGAACGGCACCGTTCTGAGTGTAGCCGGCGTGCCGGAGCTTCAAGTGGGAGATCAATTAGAGACCTTGCCATTACCAGAGTGGCGGGAAGCATTTCAAGCCGCACTTGCCGGTTCGCAGGATCTTGCTGAAGGTGGTCCCCTTATCCGACCAGCAGCGGACGGAACGGTTCTGGTCAGCGCATACCCTATTCGTGATTCGACGGGAATGCTTCTCGGCGCAGTTGGATTGCGGACCCAGCCCCTTGCCACTGCTCCGTCGTCGGGGCCGGCAGCGCTTCTGATACTTGTTCTCGGCCTGGGTTTTGTGATTGGCGATTTCCTTGTGACGGCAGCAATCCCGGCCGTCCTCGTCTCTCTCCCGGCCAGCCTTCTGCTGACAAGGCGTATGACACGACAGTTGCGAGAACTGGAGGCTGCGACTGATGCCATTGTGCGCGGTGAGTTCGGCCGACGCGTCGCAGTTCTGACACGTGATGAACTTGGCCACGTGGCCGAGCGGTTTAATCTGCTGGCTATTGCGCTTGAGCGGCTCGAAGGGCAGCGACGGGCTTTTTTTGCCAATGTGACGCACGACCTACGCACGCCGTTGACACTGATTCGTGCGCATGCCGAGGCGCTCCTCGAACGCGCCCAACCGCGTGACGCTTCCATGCGAGACGGTTTGGAGCGTATTCTCGCTGAGACGGACACACTCAGTCGGCTAGTTGACGATCTCTTCACTCTGGCACGCCTCGAAGAACGAGGACTTCCACTGTTCTTACAACCCATCAGCGTGGAAGACATCCTTGCCGATGTGGTCGAAACGTTACGGCCGCTGGCACGCCGTGCTGGCCGCATTGCCTTGTCACTCGACGTCGAGCCAGGGTGTCCACCACTGCAAGGCGATCCGCTGCGCGTTCGCCAGATTGTCCTCAATCTTCTTCACAATGCGCTCCGTCACACACCCGAGGGCGGTGTCATCCGCCTGACGGCCCGTCGGGAAGGTGCGCACGTCGTGGTACGGATTACCGACAGCGGATGCGGAGTACCAGCTGAGATCCTGGCACACCCTTTCACCCGCTACCAGCCAAGCAGCGATCCAGCTCGTGGCAGCGGCCTCGGGCTCGCTGTTGCCAAACAACTCCTCGAGATGCAGGGCGGTGAAATTTGGATAGAAAGCCAACGTGGTGAAGGGACAACTGTGTCGTTTCGGTTACCGGTCGCAACAAGGGATTCATCTGCTGCGCTGACTATTCCGGGGAAGTGACCGGCACTTCCACGACGTTCCAGGTGTTGTTCTTGGCTTGCAGCACCCAGAGAGTCCGCTCGTCGAGCCAGGCGAGGTCGGCAAGACGGCCAACGGGTACGCGGAGGAGTTCGTGACCTCTGCCGTCAACAGCTGTGAGCGTGGAGTTGAGTCCATAAGCGAGCATGGTACCGTCGGGTGACCAGACGAGGCCCGCGCTCGTGGGGCCACTGGCGAGGAACAAAGCCTCATCTAGTCTCTTGAGATGAAGAAGCAGGACAGCATCAGTCTTTCCCTGCTGGATCCGAATGGCAAGGTTTTGGCCTGTCGGGTCGAGTGCGAGGGTGCAGCTTCTCTCGCCTTGACCAAGGAAAGGTCGAAGGCGCGTAGGCCGGGTGGTCTCGAGCGATCTCGCATTTTCAATGCTGAGCAACTCGAGTGACACGTGTCCACTTGCCAGTGGTGTGGCGAGAATCAGCGTATCCGCGGTGCGCCAGGTAGCGCACGGTGCCCCAGCCACTTCCTCGCTACGCCAGCTGCGGAGGATAGTCGCCTCGGGCGGAAATGCCGCCCAAAGGATCAGTTCTCCGTTCCGCCCTTGGCTGAGTCCAGCCAGCCGACCGTTCGGGGCAATCGTTACCCAAAGGATGCGCTGTGATAGGAGACCGCTCAGGACGAACGGCTCCGGCTGCCAGAGGCCATCAGGGGAGCGTGCAACGACCCGGAGTTGCTGATCCGAGCCAATGGCAAAGAATGCAGTCCCTGCGGGATGCCATGCTGCGTCGCTCAGTGGCCATGACTCGGTCAAGCGAATGCCACTGCTGGTGTCCCACAGTGCCAGTTTGCCCAGTTGAGTTGGCGCCAAAAGCCAGTAGCCTCCAGGGGCGAGTTCGAGGTGCCCCTCAGCGAGCTGGCCACGCGGTGGACGCAGCTGCTCTCGGTTGGTATCAGGTGCTTGAGCCAGGAGGCTTAGTAGGGGACGTCCGGCCGCGTCGAATCCCCAACGCCCTGGGAGGGAGGCAAGCAGCTGTGTGCTTCCTTTTCCAAGCTGGTAGATCTCAGTGAACTCAATCTCGAACGAAGCCGTGTGGGGCGAACGAAGCGTCCGCACCACGACAAGGACCGGGTCATCGCCGAGCCAAAGTGCTGCCATTGACCCACTCAGACGGTTCAGGTCGAGAAGCATGCGTTGTTGTCCGGTCGCGAGGACAAGTTCCCATACCGTCCCGTGTTCATGTTGACCAGAAGCTGCTGCCAGGTAGAGGAGCCGGGAACAATCTGGCGCAATGGCCAACGGTCGGAGAGCGATCCCTGCCTGACTGGGAACCAGTACCGTCATGCGACCGTCAAGATGGACCATGATCAACTCGGTCGCGGTGGGGAGTCGCGCGAGTTCGCCCGGAGGTCGACGGGCCAGGACAACGGCTGAACTATCCGGGAACCACAGTGGGCGATCACCCTGGCCTCCGATATACCCATCTACCTGTGCGATGACCGTCACTGTACGTCCAGCTCCGACCAAAGCAAGGTCGATCGTCTGGCTGGTTGCTCCGGGGCCGAAGGGGGTGCTGGCACGGATGAGCGCGAGGCCTCCGCCAGCCGGTGCGGGAACAGCATCAATCACCAGTCCCTGGACGAGCGTTGTCTCTTTCCCACTGCTGATATCGATGGTCAGGAGGCGAGAGTCGCGCTCGAGCCGCTCAAAATACTCGGCTTCACGCTCGAAGGCCAAGCGCGTTGGGGTTTCACGCACCAGAATCGTTTCAGCGTCTAGCCAAGCGAGGAAACGGCGCGTTGTCGGGCCATCCCAGCGCCAACGAGCGAGGCGTGCCCCATTGAGTTGCAAGATATCCAACCAGCGCGGCTCCCGGGGCGGATCCGGAGTCCAGGCGGCGATCAGTTGGCCGTTCGGGCTGAGGAGACGGAATGCTCCGGTTTCGGCCGGAAGGCGAGTACTGGACGGGAGCCAGGTGCGCGCGGCCAAATCGAAGAGCACACTGTACGGCCCTGCCGATCCCAGCCAGAGCAATGGCCCGCTGTGCACTGCTGGAAGGTCTGTGGCTGGCACTGCT
>DAOTWO010000102.1:0-2130 GCA_034435855.1 Thermomicrobium sp.
CATGGACACGAACTGAAAACGGCTGCCCGGCATCCAGCCTTTTCGCCACTGACTGTTGCACCTGTTGAGCTGACCCCGCTTATGGCACAGCTCCTGGCGGTTGTAGAGAGATGGATTTGACCTTCTTGTGAGGTACTCAAGGAATTCGCTGGTGCTTGCCGACTCCGTGCGGTTTCTCAAGATTCTCACCGAGCGTATACCAGATTGGTAACCTGTGGTGCAGCTTGGGGAACCCGTCGGTATGGCGGTACAGACGTGAGTAGCTCAGGCGAGCGTCGCTCCTGTGGATGCCGGAGGGCATTCCTGAGGGCTAATCTTTGGCCGATGCTTGTGATCCGCATTGCTCAAGCTTCGGCAGCAACCATGGTCATGCTTGACCACGCCCGCTGGCGAGCGTCAGCGGGCGGAAGGCTCCGCTCTTTGTCCCTCGTTCGATAGTGCGCCATCTCTTCTTTCACTGTGTCACGAGCTGGTGCCCAGCGAGCTCCAGTTGTCGAGCGTCGATCTGTCCACCGGGGTGGAGTGTGAGAGTCCGGTGACGGGTGAGGACCCAGACATCGTTCGCCGTGTTGTCCGTTGCCGTAGCCTACTCCGCCTGCTGCAGGATTCCGGGGAGGTATGTCACGGAATTCACTTCTGCCGAGCGGCGGGAGTATCTGTCCCCGGACGTTCCCAATCGATAAAGAAGACGTCTGTGGAGACCCCCGTTTGGACCGCACGGTCCTCCACGCGGTTTACACGTGCAGCGAGGTGGAGGCGTGATGGTATCAATCTCTCGAGCACCACACGGTGTCTCCCAGGCCACCATCGTTGGTGGCAAGGCTCGAGATCCTTTCGGTCAGCTGCTAACCGTGGCATCAGTGTGCGGTTTCTGAGAAAAAGACCCCGTAGCCGCCTTATGGAATGACTTCTCCGGTGCCAGATCGGTCATTGCCGGATAAGTCAACCGAACCGTGCCTTGCGCGTGGACCGTTTCGCTGGTTGCCGGGTGGCGTACACCGCAACCAGAGAGACAAACCCGCTCTGAAGAGCGGCCCAGTTCGACTTTTCGAGGTGTCGACCGTTTGGATTCCCCCATCTGGCTAGGGCGTGGCGTTTCATGGTTCAGCGGCACCCTGCCTACTCGTCCGGCTAGCACAACAGCGGGCCTGTTTTGCTCGCGGGAGAGGAAACCGCGGTCGCGCCGTTGTGCCTCGGCCCAATTGTCGCAAGCTTGTTTTGATCGGGAGGGGAAACCGCTGCTCCCGCTGTCAAAACCTTCCAGACCACGAGGCCACACAGCAGCCTCCCGGTGGGGAAGGCACAGGAACGAAAGTCTTGGCAGTCTATTGGCCTCGAATTGTGGGCGATGTGGCACGGGTTTGTGAGTTCGACCATTCCCTGGGAGGTGCAGGTCGCCTCAGGCAGAAGGGGAGGAACTCCGAGATAGGACAAGGTGGGCGACAGGGCACTCCCAGCAGCGTCGTTCGCGACAACCCCAATGGTACAGGTGCAAGAGCCCCTGCTCAGCACGCGCACTGCGAAGACGGATCGGTGTTGGCCCGCAGACCTGCTCGAGTGTTGCCCGCACGAGCTGATTGCCACGTCCGGCTGGAAGTTCGAGCCAAAGTTGGGCGGCTGCCTCACGGATCCTGTCATCGGCGATCCAATCGGCGTAGCCCAACGCGAAGGGAATGATGACGTTGACAATGATGTCGTGTGCCCGGTCTTGGCCAAGTGGTACGGGACCTGCCCTGAGCCACGCGAAGAGCTGCCGACGGGGTCGTGCCGTGACCAGCCGCTCGAGGACGTCGGCAAGGAGCCCGCTGTCAGTTGTGGCAAGGAGACCAGCGAGGTTCAGTAGGCGTCGTACTGGATGGTTCGTCGGGCGGACACCGCCAAGTCGCCAGAGTGTCCTTGCAGAACCAACTTGCATCTCTCGTGCATTCCAGATGGCCTCGATTTCTTGCCAGAGTCTCGTGGGAAGCTTGACCAGCTCCCGTTCAGCATCGGATAGCGGAAGGAAGCCAGCGGTGCCGAGCAAGAGCGCGGCTGCCATCGGAAAGCGCTTTTCCGGTGCAAGCGCAGAGAGTCGAACCTCCAGATGCATGAGCGGGAGTTCTTCGGCGATGGCACGCATCCCTTGACGGT
>DAOTWO010000103.1:0-4966 GCA_034435855.1 Thermomicrobium sp.
CGATGACGACGGGTGGAACGACAACGCTCGTCGGGAAGGATGGTTGGGGGCCAGCTTGCCGATCGAGCAAGAAACGGTTTGTTTGGAGGAGTGCCTCGACTGTTCCGCAATCCTCCCAGACAGTGACCGGTTGCGCGACAATGGTTGCACCTTGATCAATCAGGATCTGGATTGCTTCGGCGAGGTAGTACTCGTTCCCACGCCGTCGATCCTCGACCATCTGCTGTTCGACCGCGTTTAGAAGAGCTGCGAAATCGCGGAAATAATAGACACCCACGACAGCAAGATGACTGACCGGTGTCCGGGGCTTTTCGACGAGCCGAACGATTCGCCCATCTTCGACGATAACGACACCAAAACGCCGAGGGTCATCGACCTCTTTGACGAAAATAACGCCGTCCCAGCGGCACTCCAACAAGGATTCCAGATCGGCGTCGAAGATCAGGTCGGGAAAGACGACAAGCGTCGGCCCATCGATCAGTCCTTTGGCCTGGAGAAGTGCATGGGACTGGCCGAGCGGCTCAGGCTGCTCGACAAAGATCGCGTCAAACTGATAGTGCTCACGCACAAACTCTTCGATCTGTTCGCCCAAGTAGCCAGTGACGAAGACAACGCGTTCGAGCGGAAGCCGTAAGAGGCGATCGAGGACATGACCGAGGATCGGTTTACCCGCGACAGTGACGAGCGGTTTTGGCTTGCTCCACGTATGTGGGCGGAGCCGCGTGCCGAGACCAGCTACGGGGATCACCACGTGCATTGTCTTACCTCCTCGGTCGGGCAAACACGGGTTGCAACGCGCAGGACGAGGCAGTTCCAGTGCGATCGTGGCACCAGTGTTCCACGAGGCGAGCAGAGAAGCGGGGACGTAGAAAACACGCGCGTGAACTGCCGTACTCGTCGAGCTGGAGGCACAACCGGTGCGCTGCTATTCTCGCCTCGGGAGCGAGGTCGATGCTGTGGAGTAGACCGGCTGCGTGGCGAATGCTGTACCGTGAGCACCCGTGTCCGAAATTACGGCAACAGTGTCGCATGCTGGTACGTCGCCCTGCCAGTTGTTGTCTCCGTGGCGAACCAGCGGTTTACCGTTGGCGAGTTTGTCGTTACCCGTTTCTTGTTCGTTTCGGTGCGACTGGAGCCGCGAGGTAGTGCCCCCAGCGGGATTCGAACCCGCGATCTCCACCTTGAAAGGGTGGTGTCCTAGGCCTCTAGACGATGGGGGCATGCGCCCACGCAATCTCTCACAGTATAAACTTCGCAGAGGGTGTTCGTCAAAGAGCTGCAGTGAGGTCAAACCAAATGGAAAGTCGAATCAGTGCTGCAAATCTCTTTTCGGCGGGAGAGCGGACACGCTTGGAACGTGGGGTCGACCGTGTCGTAGCGGTTTGGGCTCGTCACTGGCTGGCAAGTCTGAACGTGCTGACGGGACTCTTTGCGGCCCTTCCGCTGCTTGCTCCGTGGCTGATGGCAAGTGGCCACCCCCGACTGGCGGAAATCATTTACCTCGCTTACCGCTTCGTCTGTCACCAGAAGCCAGAGCGGAGTTTCTTTATCTTCGGCCACCAGATAGCATATTGCCAACGCGATCTGGCGATTTATACCGGCGTCTTTGTCCTTGGCCTTGTCTATGCTATGGTCCGGCACTCCCTTGGCCCACTCTCCCTCCGTGGTGCCTTTCTCCTGACGTTGCCGATGGCAGCTGACGGGATGACGCAACTTGTCGGGCTGCGTGAGAGCACATGGCAGCTGCGGGTTGTGACCGGAGTGTTCTTTGCGCTCGCCATTGTGTGGTTCATCTATCCTCGCCTCGAGCTCGGGTTTGCAGAAATCCGGGCGGTTCTGGCAAGGCGTGAACAAGGCTGCACTCGCTCAGGAATCTCAGCCGAGGAGGAAGCGTGCCCCGGATCTTAAAGGGAAAACGGATCATTCTCGGAGTTTCGGGCGGGATCGCGGCGTATAAGACCGTGGAGCTCGTCCGTCGGCTGGTGCAGGGTGGTGCCCAAGTTGATGTCGTCATGACACGGGCAGCAATTGACTTCGTGGGACCGCTGACGTTTCAAGCCCTCACGAAACGACCTGTGCAGGTCACCACAATCGGCGTTTGGCAAGGTGAGCAGGCTGGTCATGTCACGCTCGGCGCTGCAGCAGACCTGATGGTTGTCGCGCCCGCGACGGCAGACACACTTGCCAAGCTCGCCCATGGCATCGCTGATGACGCGGTCACGTTGACAGCACTCGCCTGTCCGGCACCGCTGATGGTTGCTCCGGCGATGGATCACCACATGTACCGGCATCCTGCCACACAAGCGAATCTCGAACTCTTGCGTTCGCGTGGGGTCATCGTCGTGGGACCCCATTACGGGCCGCTCGCGTCGGGGATGATTGGTGAAGGGAGGATGGCAGAGCCTGATGAGCTCGTGGGTGCCATACGCACGGTCCTCGGGCGATCAGGCTCGCTCGCCGACCGGACCGTCGTGGTCACTGCCGGACCGACACGGGAGCCGCTTGATCCAGTACGTTTCCTTAGCAATCACTCGAGCGGCAAGATGGGCTATGCGCTCGCTGAGGTAGCTCGGGATCGCGGCGCGCGCACGATCCTCATCAGTGGCCCAACATGTCTTCCTGCGCCATACGGTGTCACGCGTGTCGATGTGGAAACGGCAGCGGAGATGCTGCGTGCAGTCGAGGCGGCGACCGCCTCAGCCGATGTGCTCGTGATGTGTGCAGCGGTCGCAGATTATCGTCCTCGAGTCGTGGCAAAGGAAAAACTGAAGAAGCGGCAGGAACTTTTTGTGCTGGAGTTGGAGCCGACTGAGGACATCTTGGCGACCATCAACCGGCCGGGACTGGTAAAAGTGGGCTTTGCTGCGGAGACAGAGCGACTGCTGGAGCACGCGACGGAGAAGTTGGAACGTAAGCGCCTGCATCTTTTAGTCGTCAATGATGCGCGGAAGACGATGGGGGCGGAGACAGCGCAAGTAACTTTGCTGCGCCCTGGCCACCAGCCGGAGGTGTTGCCAGAACTTCCGAAAGAGGAGGTGGCTGAGTGCATCTGGGACGCCATTGAGGCCCTCTTGGTGCGGCGTTCTCCTCGGGATGAACTATGAGCGCTGCGACTCCGGTTCGTGTTCGACGTCCACGCCGCCGAGGTCAGCTTGCGCCGCGATTCGCGAACTGGATTATGATGGTGATATCGCTGTATTGGACGCTCCTCTTTGCCCGGTGGTGCGCATGGGTACTCGCACAGGCCATTGGTGATCCAAACGGGATTTTGGCTGCGTTGCACTGGTGGCTTGCCTGGCCGTTCGTGCTCATCCCAGGGACCACCCGTTTTCCGCTCCTTGCCGACCTTGTGGCAATGACCGTGACTGGGACAGTCACCCTGGGACTGCTTGGTATCCTCGCGGGATGGTGGCGAGAGGCTGGCGCACGGCATCGTCGCTGAAGCGAGAGAGTTGGCAGATCATTTCGTTCGGTATATGGGAGAACAAGCCGAAGCGTGTGACATGGTAGACTGCTCTCAGACAAGGTGATTCGCGGCTGGAGGGGCCGTCGTGCGGGTGAGGGGAGCGAATCCGATGGTACGGAATCTTGTCCGCGGTGTCCTGAACCTCGTCTTGGCGGCTCTGGCCACCTGGCTTGCGAATTATTTGGTTGAACGGCTCTTCGGCCCGGAGGAAAGAACCAGCGGGCGCTGAGCTTTACGTGTACAGGTCAATTCAGGAGCGGGTACGGGGAGGGTTTGGCGTGGAGATAACGCGACGCGAAGTTGAAGGATTGGGTGCACTTCGGAGTGATCAGTGGCCCATTGTGAGTCTCTATCTCCGAGTTGATAAGGAGCATGTGACTGACGACCATTACTCAATTCGCCTCAAGAACTTGCTACGCGAACTTGAGCAAGCGAAGGTGCAAATCGGGCTCACCAGGGCACAAGCAGTTGCGGTTGACGAAGATATCGAGCGGATTCGCGAATTCTTCCGCGATCATGGAGACGAGTTCGGTCAGGGCGTGGCACTCTTCGCGAGCAGCCGGGCTGGTATTTGGCGCGTGTACCACGTTCCGCGCGAAGTCGGGAACGAGGCTGATCTGGACTTCCGTCCGGTGATCGGACGCTTGGTGCGGGTAGTCGAGTTCTTCGAGCCAGTTTGCACCTGCCTCATTTCACGAGATCGGGCGCGGATTTTTTCCGGACACTTGGCAGTTTTCCGCGAGGTTGCGGTGCGACTGGACGAAGAAGTCCCTGGCCAGCATGGGCAGGGCGGCTGGTCGCAGGCGCGCTTTGCGCGGCACATCGAAGATCACGTGCGACAGCACTTCCAGCGGGTGGGACAAGTACTTTTTCAGCTGTTCGAGCAGGAGCCATTCCGCTTCCTGGTTGTCGCTGGACCAGACGAGGTAGTCATGGACTTTGTGGACGGTTTACACCCATATCTGCGTGAGCGGTATGTCGGTTCGTTCAACTGTCTGATGGAATCGACGGCGAAGCAGGTACAGGAGGAGACGAAGCGGATCATCACGGCGTGGCAGCGACAGGAGCGTGAGCGCTACCTCGACTTAGTCCTGGAAGAAGCGCTGAGCCAGGACATGGCGGTCGTTGGACTTGACCGGGTGGTCGAGGTCGTGCAAATGCGTAACGTCAATGCGCTGGTCATCGATGATTCGCTCAGTGCACCAGGGAAATACTGCTTGCGTTGCGGAGCGCTGCAAGCGATCGGAAGCGACGTTACCGAGTGCCAGTTTTGCGGCGGTCCGGTCCGCGCGCTCCGGAACATTGTTCCGGAGGTCTATGCCGAAGCCTACCGGCAGAACGCGAATCTGGTGTTCCTCACGGAGCCAGACCTTCGCGAACGGCTCCAGCCGTACGGTGGGATCGGCGCGATTCTCCGGTATCGGATAGGAGCTCCGACGACCGCATGAAAGCACATCCGACTTTGGCGCTCGTGGTGAATGCCGGTGCGGGACGCGTCCG
>DAOTWO010000104.1:0-16954 GCA_034435855.1 Thermomicrobium sp.
GTAGTCCGACGATCGTCAGCCCAGGCGTTCCCTGCCCAATATCGACCTCAACCTGTACTAGGACGCCGTCTAATCCGACCACTGCACAACTGAGTACCCGTGCAAGCACGCTCCTCACCCTTTCTTGCGAACGCGCGGCGACCTCACACCCATTCTAATGGGGATTGGAGCGCAGGAGGAACCGACGGATCAGACAGGATCAGACAGGAGGAAGGGGATCGGGTGGTCAAGGATCGACAACCGTATGAGTGTGAGCGCCCGCTGCGCATTCCCTCCAGGTAGTCCAACAGCTTGTGGTCCACCACCGGAAGGACCTGGCTAGCGAGGTTAAACCTCTCGACACGCAGCGTACGGCTGCCCACTCCCCTGCTCTGCATCGGCCGAAGCATGTCACAGGGCCGGGGCACACCGCCCGCACAGATGGCGGACGCGGATCGATGAGACGTTGGTCTTGTCACTGCACCAGTGCAGCAAAAGGTCGCGGTGACCTGGGCAGAAGTTTGCGGACTCTTGACGGAATCTGGTGCGGAGCGTAGAGTGGGGACGAGATCCCAAGAGTAGCGTCGTGCGCGACAGGGTGAAACGCGACACGTTACAAAAGCGCTACAAATTATATCCATCACCTTGACACGATGCGTATCACTCTGCTATATACGGGATAGACGAAAGGAGAGATCGATCGTCAGAGTAGGTCGGTACAGGTTGGAAGGAGGGAGCCATGCTCGAGCGGTGGAATCCGGTGACGGAGGCGGAGCGGATGCTGAGCGAGATGAACCGCTTGATGTCGGAGGTATTTGAGCGGCCATTGGCGCGTGCCCGCGCTTTGGCCTGGAGGCCAGCGACAGACGTCTACGAGACGGGTGATGCGCTGGTGATTCGGCTGGCGGTGCCCGGGGCGCGGCCTGAGGACCTCGAAGTGACGGTCGAGCAGAACGTGGTGACGATCCGCGGGCAGTACGGGTACCGCCTGAGCGAGGAAGAGGCGAAGCAGGCGACCTGGTACCGGCGAGAGATCGCCTGCGGGGAATTTGCCGAGAGTGTGACGTTGCCGGTGCCGGTGAAGATTGAAGAAGCGAAGGCGACCGTGGAGCATGGGATCATCACGCTGACCTTCCCAAAGGCCGAAGAGGCACGGGTGAAGCGGATCCCGATCCAGGTGGCACGGTGAGGCCCTGGGCAGTGGAAGGGTGGGAGTTGTGATGGCTCCTCGGGTACGCACCGACGAAGAGATCCAGCAGGACGTGCTGGACGAACTGGACTGGGACCCGGAGGTGGAAGTCACCGACGTCGGTGTTACGGTGCACGACGGCGTGGTGACGTTGACGGGAACAGTGGAGAGCTTCCTGAAGAAGTGGGCAGCAGAACGGGCGGCGCTCCGCGTCGAGGGTGTGCGAGCCGTTGTGAACCATATCGAGGTCGTGCCACGTGGTCTGGGTGTCCGCACGGACGAGGATATCGCACGAGCAGTGGCGACCACCTTTGAAGAGAATCCGGCTGTTCCTCAGGACCGGATCAAGATCCGGGTGGAAGAGGGCCGGGTGACACTCGAGGGTGAGGTTGACTGGCATTACCAGCGGCGCGAGGCCGAAGAGACCGCCCGGCGCATCGCTGGTGTGAAGTCGGTGATTAACCTGATCACCGTGCGCCAGCCGACGGTCGCGCCGGAGGACATCAAGCGGCAGATCGAGCAAGCGTTCGTGCGCCACGCTGAGATCGACGCGGAGAACATTCAGGCACGCGTTGAGGAAGGTGGGCACGTCATTCTCTCCGGTACGGTGCGCTCGTGGGCAGAGCGCAAGGAGGCTGAGGAAGCAGCCTGGCGCGCACCGGGTGTCACCAAGGTGACGAATCTGATTCGCGTCCAGGTGCCATGACGGCAACGCACTGCTCCTGGGCCCCGGATGGAGGGCTCCATCCGGGGTCCTTTCTGTTCTGACACACTGTTGCGCTGCGTGAACTTGGGGTACCCGCAACAATCTCGATTTCCGAAATAGCGGGCGACGGCGGTCAAATGCTTCGGCAGTGTGGGTTCCATAACAAGTGAAGAAGCGAACCGGCCAAGGGTGGTAACGCCTTCATTCAACGTCACCGGACGTTCTTTCTTGCAGGCTCCAATAAGCCAAGAGGCCTGAATGCGGTCCGCGAACATGGCGAGTCTCCTGGCCGGACAGGAGCGCCCTCTGCAGAACTGCGCCCCGCTGCGCACTTGGGTGACCATGAGGGTGCATCGAGCATGACGGTGGCGTGTAGGAGCCTCAACTGCGGCACGCAGCGATTACTGACTGGGTAGAGGCGACCACACGGTGCCGTTCGGCCGTCGAGGAAGCCGATCCGGAGAGAGGGGCAGACGGTAAGCTGCCTGAAGATCACATTAAGCGAGGGGTTGAGGCCGTGCTCCCACGCACGATAGGATGCTCGGCCAAAAGGGCGAGAGTAGGCATCGTGCACAGGGGAGACCCTGCAATCGGCACGAACGGCATTCTGCAAGACGCTTGACGGCCGGAGACAACCTGCGTACGCTAGTAGTGTGGCTCCTGGACGGGACCGACGGCAACAGCGAGTAGATTCGAGCGGGAAGCCGGAGGTCTTGGGAGCAAGCGGAGAGTAGGCATGCGCAACGTCGAGGAGGGCGTCGCGCTTGGATATTTCTTTTCTCGATCGCCCCTAACAGCCGTAGTGAGGCAACCAACCGGCTCTGGAAAGGGACAGCGGGCAGGTGTCGCATTGGAGCTAAAGGGTGGAGCCACCGGAGCGAAGGGAGGTGACGCCGCACCAGAGCGGAATTGACGAGAGTGGATTCACCAGAGAGCTCGATCGCGTGCGCCACCGAGCGCGAGAGTTGGCTGATCGAGCTAGGGGTTTGTTTCCGTGCGGACCGGTTTCCGAGAGAGTATCCGAGGAGGAGAGGCAATGACCGAGCAGTCTCGGATGTTGAGGCAGAAACTTTCGCGGCGTGGGCTTTTGCGGGGTGCTGCCGCTGGACTGGCGGTTCCGGTTGCCAGTGCGCTGTTGGCCGCCTGTGCGGGTGGGCAAGCAACACCGACCACCGCTCCGGCTGGGCAGACGCCAGCAGCTCAACCGACGACGCCAGCGGCCCAGCCGACGACGGCTCCCGCCCAGACTCCCGCTGCGGGAGCGACACCTGCTGCGAAGGAGGTTGTTCTGGCGATCTTGCACTTCAGCGTCATCGAGGGAACCACCTGGTCGGGGGCACATAACCGCGCCGGGAAGCGCCTGGCGGAGAAGTATCCGAACGTGAAGTACATCTACCGCGAGCAGGTTGGCCCCGACCAGACAGTCCCCTTCGCTGAAGAGATGATCGCCAAGGAAGGGGCCGACATCATCGTTGGGAATGCCGAGTTCATCGGCATGCCGCTTTTTGACATCGTGGACAAGTATCCGGACAAGATCTTTGTGGCGGTGACGACAAGCGATCTGACCCATGGACCAAACTTCATTCGGATCTTCCCGCGCCAGTATCAGTCTCTGTATCTCGAGGGGCTGATTGCTGGGGCGCTGACAAAGACCGGAAACGTTGGGATCGTCTCCGCCTATCCGAACCTGCAGGTGCTCCGGCGGCAAGCAGGGTTTGTCCTCGGCGTGCAGGAAGCGGCCAAGAAGTTGAACAAGGATGTCAAGGTCCACATTAAGTACGTTGGTGACTGGTATCTCCCGGCCGAGGAACGGGCAGTTGCAGAGACACTGGCGACGCAGTACAACTGCGACGTTTTAACACAGCAAACCGACTCCGGGTCGACACTTGACGTCTGCAAGGCACGGGGTCTGTGGTTTGTCGGGAAGGACATGGATACGGTCTGCTTCTACCAGTGGGCCACGACGGACACGGTGGCAATCTCGTTCGACACCCGCTGGGAGGTGATTTACGACAAGATCATCCAGGCATATATGAAGGGTGAGAAGCCGCCGGAGATCATCTTCCCAGGCATGGAGTCGCAGATCACGCTTGCTGACGGCACGGAGATCACGACGACTGACATCATGAACGACTGCAAGGTAGGCATTGAGGCAATTAGCCCGAAGGCGAAGGCCGAACTGCCGCAGGAGATCATCGATCTCGTCGCGCAACGACGAGAGGCAATGCGGAAGGGCGAGTGGGACCCGTTTACTGAGCATGCACTGGTCAGCAATGGGACCGGGCTCGAAGTGGAAGGTCTACCGATCCCGCCGAAGGGCACGGTGATTAAGCCAGCCGGCGAGAAGCCGACCGATGAGTTCCTGTTGCAGAAGATCAACTTCGATCTCGATGGCGTGAACATTTTGCCATGAGCGGGACGCTGAGCTTTTCTCGATAGAGTGGACGCACGGCGGGCAGCGGCACGCGTAGAAGGGGGTAAGCGAGTGCCGCTGTCCGCCCAAGAAGAAAGCGACGAGCGATCCGTGGGAGTAGCACGAGAGAGATCCGCTGGACGAGTCGTCCTCGAAGCGCGCGGGATCACCAAGCGCTTCGGGACGGTTGTGGCAAACGATCACATCGATCTCACAGTACGGGCTGGTGAACTCCACGCTGTCCTCGGGGAGAATGGAGCCGGCAAGACGACATTGATGCGAATCTTGTTTGGGGAACTCCAACCGGATGAGGGTGAGATCTACCTTGATGGACAGCGGGTGCGCTTCCGGAGCCCACGCGACGCCTTGCGCCACGGCATTGGGATGGTGCACCAGGAGCGGAAGCTGATCCCGGCCCACACCGCGCTTGAGAATATTCTTTTAGGCCATCCGAAGACTGGGGTGATTCTGAATCTCCGGGAGGCGGAGCGGGAAGTCAGTGCACTCTGCGAACGCTATGGTTTTCGCGTTCCACTCCACACCAAGGTCTGGCAACTCTCGGAAGGTGAGAAGCAGATCGTCGAGATTCTGAAGGAGCTCTATCACGGGGCTCGGATCCTGATCCTCGACGAACCGACGTCGGTCCTCTCACCGCCGGAGATCGTGAAGCTGCTCGAGTCGTTAACACGGATGGCCAAGGAGGATCTGGCGGTTATTCCCTTCATCACGCACAAGCTGCCCGTAGTCTTGGAGCACTGCGACCGGGTAACGATCCTCCGGCGAGGTCGCGTGGTTGCTGAGATGGAGACCCGACACGCGACTGAACAGACCCTCGCTGCGGCAATGGTTGGGCGCGAGGTGGTCCTGCAGCTGGAACGTGTCCAGGTTCCGCTCGGCGACCCGATTGTGCGGGTGCAGGATCTCTGGGTGCGTGACGACCGAGGGCTTTTCGCGGTCCAAGGCCTTTCGTTCGAAATCCGAGCGGGGGAGATCCTCGGGATCGCGGGGGTAGCAGGAAACGGACAAGAACCTCTTGCCGAAGCTCTCGCCGGACTGCGGCCGGTGGAGCGGGGGACAATCACGCTGGATAGCATTGACATCACGCACGCACCTGTCTTGGAACGCTGGCGCCGTGGGCTGGGATACATCCCAACCGAACGACGCGAGGTGGGATCGATCCCCACCTTTTCACTGGTCGACAACGTGCTGCTGAACTATCACTTTGAGTCTGAGTTCTCGCGGTGGGGAATTCTGGCGAGTGGCCAGGCTCGTGAACTGACCGAGCGGATCCTCCGCGAGTACAGCGTGGTGGCGGCTGGACCGAATGCGCCGGCACGATCGCTCTCGGGCGGTAACCTTCAGAAAGTGATCTTAGGCCGGGTTCTCTCGCGAAAGCCACGATTTCTCATTGCGTGCTTACCAACGCACGGGCTTGACGTTGGCGCGGCAGAATTTGTGCAACGGAAGCTCCTCGAGGCCAAGCAGAGCGGAACGGCTGTGCTCTTGATCTCCGAAGATCTCGACGAGATCTTGGCGCTGAGCGACCGGATTGCGGCGATCTACGAGGGGCAATTTACCGGAATTGTTCCGGCGAGCGAGGCGAACAAGGAGCTCGTCGGTGAGCTGATGGCTGGACTGCGACGGGAGCGCGTATGAGGGCGGTCATCGGCGGTTACCTCATTCGGATTGAGCGGCGCGCTGACCTACGCTGGTGGCACACGACGCTGGCCTCCGTCTTGGCGATTGTCTTCTCATTGTTCTTGGTGGGCTTTGCCTTCCTCCGCGTGGGTGCCGACCCACTGGAGGTGTACAGCGAGATCGTGAGGTACGCCTTCCTCAGCGAGTTCGGTTTGCCGCAAACGATTAACCGAGCGACGTTTGTGCTCCTGGCGGCCTTTGCCCTGATCGTCCCGCTTCGCGCAGGGTTGTGGAACATCGGGATGCCGGGGCAGATCTACGCAGCGACACTCGCCGCATTTGGCGTTGCCTATGCGTTCGGAGCAAAGCGGTCGGTAAACGTCCAACTGCCGGGCGAGCTCATCATCCCGCTCATGTTGCTGGCAGCCTTAGCAGCAAGCGCAGTGTACGCAGCGATCGCTGGCTTTCTGCGGGGACGCTTCCAGGTCAACGAGATTGTGACGACGATGATGCTGAACTGGGCGATGCTGTGGATCGTCGCCCACATGATCCGTGAAGGTGGCCCATTCATGGGGCGAACGGCAGAAGGGGAAGGGTTCACGCTCCCGACATCGCTCCGTCTCCCACAGATCCTTGGAGTCCCCCTCACCGTCTACATCGCCGTCGCTCTGGCAGTGGTACTGACGTGGTTCCTTGCCAAGACAACACTGGGCTACCGAATTCGGACGTACGGCGAGAGTCCACGGGCAGCAGAATACGCGGGGATCAATGCGACGCGTATCAGCACACTTGTCTTCGCGCTGGGCGGTCTGCTCGCCGGTCTGGCCGGTTATCACTACTTTGCGGCTGTGCCGGGGGTCTTCAAGATCCCGAAAAACTACGCCGACTTTGGTGACTTTAGCTTCTATGGCCTCATCACGGGGCTCATCGCGCGGAATAACCCGATTGCAGCAATACCAGTTGCCGTTCTCTTCGGTGGTGTCTCGGGTGGAGCACGGTTCATGCAAGGGAAGCTCCGGCTCGCCTTCGGGATCGACTATGCGTTGCTCGGCGTGCTGATGATCATGATGGTCGCGTTCCAGGCATTGGCGCACTACTCGGTACGGGTTGAGCGGCAAGCCGCGGTGCCGAGGCCACAGCTCGAACTGGAGAGGGGCGAGAGCCGTGTCGAGTCTCCTCGTCATTAGTCTTGCTGCCGCCGCTGTCTTCGCCATCGCGGCGCTGGGAGAACTTTTGGAACAACGGGCAGGGATCCTGAACGTCGGGCTCGAGGGAGTGATGCTGCTGAGCGGCACCTTTGGGTTCATCGCGGCCAAAACGAGCGGAAGTTACCTCCAGGGGTTCACTGTCGCAATCCTCACCGGTGCTCTTGTCGGCCTTCTGCATGGCTTCTTTTCGATTACTCTCGGCAGTAATCAAGTCGTGAACGGGATGGCGATCTGGATCCTGGGCTTTGGGCTGACGACGTACATCGGCTACCCCTACACCGGGCCACTCGGGCTGAAGCCGTTCCCCACTGTGGCAGGACTCCCGACGTTCTTCCTGGTAGCGCTCGGCCTCGCGATTGCGATCTGGTTCCTCCTCTTCAAGACGCATTTGGGACTCAAGCTTCGCTCTGTTGGTGAGAATCCCTCCGTTGCCGAGGCATCGGGCATCTCGGTGACCGGACTACGGTACCTCGCTGCAATCCTGGCGGGGATGCTGGTCGGTTTGGGCGGCGCCGTCTACTCTCTGGTCTATAACCCGGTCTGGAACTACAACTATCTCCAGGGGTGGGGATTCATCGCGTTAGCACTGGTCTTCTTCTCCCTGTGGAATCCTTTCCTCGTCGTGGTAGGAGCGGTATTTTTCGGCGTGTTGTGGCAGCTCTCGCTCTATCCGGAACTCCTGTTCCCGAACATCTTTTCGCGTTACATCTGGCGAGCGATGCCATTTGTCATCACAATCATTGTCTTCATTGTGCTCTCGACACGCTGGTTCCGCCTACGTTGGGGTGCGACAAAACCGGAAGCGCTTGGGCTGGCCTATCAGCGTGAGAACTGAGCGAGCTGCAGCTGCTCGCGCAACGCATCGCGCCCGCTGGTTACGCGTTTGCTGTAGCAACATGCTCAAGGAATGCGCCGGCTGAGAAGGGGCTGCGCATTCCTAGAGCTCAGTGCTGCACTGAGGCAGAGACGGCCGTCTCGACACCAGGCTGGGGACACTGAGCAGGAAAGGCGGTCGCCGCATATTGAAGAACGTCACAGCTCTCTGACTGGGACATGAGTCCTTCACGGCCCAGAAGGGACGTCCTGCTCCGTAGCTCCGTTGTTTGGCATCCCGGGCGCTGCTGCGGCCGCGGGGTGAGCCAGCTGGTCACTCGTCTCCAGTACACGCCAGGCCCGCGGCATGCGGGTGCGCAGTATTTGGCTGAAGGAGGGGGCGACCGCGTGGATCAATGGAGCTCCCCGACGCTGCGACTCGAGCAGGGTGACTTCTTCCGGACGTAACTCGCCGAGGAGGTTGAGCCCTGCGCTCCCAGCACCGACAAGGAGGTAGCGCTCCCCGACGCGCACGATGTGCACGACGCCACTCCCGGCGAGTGAAAGCGTATCGACCAGTTCGAGCAGCTTGGTCTGCGAGACCGTGGCCGCCACACGCCGGTTAAGCGACCGGAGTACGCGGATTGTCAGGTACGCCGCGACAATGACGATGAGGGTCGGCACCAGCATGGCCGAGAGGAGTTCCCAAAGGGATGTCCCCTCTGCCATCGCTGGCGATGGCTGGCTAGCCAGCTCGGCATAACCGCGCGCCAGGAACTCCCCTGACTGGGGGGTCGGAGTGGGGAGCGGGGCAGGCGAGGTCCGGGTACTTGCCCACAGAAGGCCCACGAGCGCCGCAAGGGCAAAGGCCCCCACTGGCAGGAACCACCGACGCGGCAACTGCGGAAACCGATTGCTCACTCTTCTCAACCCTCACCGAGCCGCTTCTCTGGCGCCACGATCTCGGTAATACGGACGGCGAACTTCTCGTCGACGACAACTACTTCACCCCGCGCGATGAGCGTCTTATTGATCGTCAAATCCACCGGCTCACCAGCGAGCCGATCGAGCTCGACGACCGAGCCAGGCCGGAGCCCAAGGATGTGCTTGATCCGCATTCGCGCTGAGCCGAGTTCCGCAGTCAGTTCCACTTCGACGTCGCGCAAGAAGTCGATACTCTGGCGCCCAGACGCGACAGGCTGGTCCCGGAACTCGACGAAGCGCGCCTCTTGGACGGGTGTCTCTGGTGGGCGGACCGAGCCTGATTCACCGCCGGGATTCACGGGGTCTGGACGGTCGGCCATAGCGTTGTCCCTCCTTCCTGGTCGAGTTCGTCAGTACGCGGCCATTCCTCGGTGACCGTACCACCGATCCGCACGGCGAGTGATCGGCCGCGTCGGCCGGGGAACGCGTAGAAGCGAGGCTCATTTTCCACATAGACAGTGAGCGGAAACGAGACGTCCTGATCGAGAACGAGAACGTCACCGACCTCGAGCGCGAGAAGATCCTGAACTGTAAGGCGCACACGCCCGAGTTCCACTCGAAGCTGGAGGGGGACCTCCTCGAGCTGCGCACTCAGATGGGCAAGAACTTCGGGGCTGGTACCACGGCGCGGATTCGCAAAGAGAACACGCGCGTTGAGGCGCGGCAGTATCGGCTCAAGCGTCGAAGCAGGGAGAACAACGGTAAACTGGCCCTCGCTGTCGAAGAGGCGAACGTTGTGCTGGATGAGCAGCACGATCTCACTCGGCATCAAGCCTTGGATCTGCTGGCCGGAGAGGACCACCTCGCAGGGTTGGGGCTGCAACCGGACTACCTGCTCCCAGGCGTTGGCGAGTTCGTGGAAGAGCCCGTTGCCGAGTTCGCGGAGCAAGAGCAACTCGATCTCGGTGATCGTGGTTGCGGTAAACGGTGGGCGCTCCTCACCCACGCCACCAAGCATACGGTCGACAAGGCGGGAGGCGGTCGTGAAGTCGAGTTCCAGCAGGACCCGGCCGACGAGCGGCTCGAGTTCGGCAAGGCAGAGGACAACCTGTGGAGGAAGACGATCAAGATAGTCGCCGAGTGTCGTCTGCTCAATGGGGCCAAGTTCGCTGTGGACGGCGGTGCGGACGTGTGCCGAGAGGTAGTTGGAAGCGAAGCGGTCGAACGCCTCGTGGATACTCTGGATGGAGCGGATATGATCCTTTGAGAACTTGTCGGGACGGCGGAAATCATAGGGAACGGGTTTCCCACGCTCGCGGCGCGCCGTGCGCGTCGTCGCGGATCGGACGCGGCTGAGCGACATCTCCGCCTCCTCACTGAATGACGAACTGGGTGAGATAGACCTCGGTGATCTGATACTCGCCAAAGGCTGGTTGCAGCTTTTCGGCAAGTTCAGCCTTCAGGCGTTCCTTCCCCTCCGGAGTGGAAAGCTCGTCTACCGTCTTCGAGGTTAGGACCATTGTCAGGGTATCCTGGATTTTCGGCCACGAGTGGTCCAGCTCAGCGCGGAGGGGATCGGTGCCACTGCCTCCACTGCCATGCCCCCCTCCTCCACCTGCAGTGAGACGCTCATAGGTTTTCTGGTCAACCGTGACTTCAACGACCACCTCGGCCTTCAGATAGCGATATCCACCAGGATCAGCGAGGTTGACAACGCGCTCACCGAGCGAGACGGTGAGATGCTGTTCTTTTGGGTGACTTGCATCGTTTGCCGGCTGGTTGATGACGATGTTGAGCACAAAGGGCGCCGCACCAGCACCACCAAGTAGGAAGAAACCTCCACCGGCAAGGACAAGAATGACAGGAATGGCAAGGAGCAATATCCGCCTGCGCAACAATCGCTTCACCATCAGCTACCCTTTCACGGTGCATTACCGACCGCCGGATGAAGAAGGACAATGTCAACTCGCCGGTTTTTTCGCCGCCCTTCGAGCGTGTCGTTCGAGGCACGAGGGCGGAACTCGCCGTAGCCAGTAGCGCTCAGACGCTGGGGCGAGAGTCCGGCTACATCGGTGAGATACCGCACAGTGTTGACTGCCCGCATAGCCGAAAGCTCCCAATTGTCCGGGTACGTACCGGATGGTGGCGGTGTATTGTCAGTGTGCCCTTCGACTCGGACTGGATTTGGGAGTGGCTCGACGATTGCGGCGATTCCATCGAGGACGCGCTGTGCCTCCGGCCGGAGCTCCGCCTGCCCAGGTGGGAACAGGACCGCGTCCGAAAGGTGGATGACGATGCCTTCGCTGGTCAACTCCACCTCCACGCTCTGGCGATCCAACCCGAGCCGCGTGAAGAGGGAGGCGACCTGCGCACGGACACTGAGGTACGTGTTGAAGCGCGGGTCCTGCTCAAGCGGTGTCATTACCGACTGGCCAGGAGGAGGCGCCTGGAGCACGTCGAGGTTGAAGGCGGCGCGAAGGGAGCTTGCCACCTGACGGAACTTGGCAAGATCGGCCTGAGAGATTGAGTACATGACGACGAAGAAGATGAGGAGCAACGTAATGAGATCAGCGTAGGTGATAAGCCAACGCTCCAAATTCTCATGCTCGCCTTCGTGATGACGAGAGCGACGCCGCACCGTAGCTTACTCCCCTCCCGGAGCCATGGCTCGAGCACCAACAGCGGCGGCTTTCTGCTCAGTCGCACGCGCCTGTGGCGGTAGATGCACCAAGAGCTTCTCACGCAGCATGCGCGGATTCTCACCGGCTTGAATACCGAGCACCCCCTCGATGATCAGCTGCTTTTCGGCAACTTCCTCTTTACTGCGAAGCTTGAGCTTGTTGTGAAGCGGGAGCCAAAGGAGGTTAGCGGTTGCCACTCCATAGAGTGTGGCGAGGAATGCGACCGCGATCGCTGGGCCAAGCGAGTCGGGATCTTTGAGCGAACTCAAGACGTGGACAAGTCCCATGACCGTGCCGATGATGCCCATGGTCGGGGCGAATCCACCCATGGTCTGGAAGATGCCATAGCCACGAGCATGCCGCTGTTCCATCGCTTCAACATCGGCATGCAGGATCTGCTCAGTGAGCTCAGCGTCGGTCCCGTCGACGACGAGCATGACACCCTTTTTGAGGAAGGGGTCTTCGATCGGATAATTCTCGAGGGCGAGTAGCCCATCACGTCGTGCGATCTCAGCGAGCTTGACGATTTCCTCAACGAGGACGGCACGACGATCTGGAGGCGTCTTAATCGCCTTCATGATCAATTTCGGCAGTCCCAGCATGTCTTTCAAGCTGTAGCTTGTCATCGTTGCGCCGAATGTGCCGCCGAAGATGATCATATAAGCGGTGATACCGATCAACGAGGAGAGGTGACCTCCCTCCAAAACGAAGGCCGCAATCAAGGCACCAAACCCGAGCACGATCCCGAGGACGGTGGCAAGATCCATGGCAGGCTCCCTTCCGATGCTTACTCCGGCGTGTCACGGGCCGGTAACGCAGCACGGACCGCATCGACCGGCATGACGAGGCCACGGCGGTACGCCAGGACGCGCTCCACTACTTCATCGACTGACTCACGGACCATGATGCGCCGGCGAGTGACGAGGACGATAACTGTCTCGGGCACCGCTTCGATCGTCTCGATTAGTTCCGCATTGACAACAACACGCGTCCCATCGAGTCGTGTCACTGCGATCATCGGTTACTCCAGCGCAGCGGTGCAGCGTTTGACCGCCACATGGTGGATTTCGGCCAGCATCTCGCTTTGGGGACCCTGCCAAAAGGTCCTAGTGGGCCGGGTCGCCGGGGCCGTTCGGACAGAGGCTCCTTCGCCCTAGGCGGGAGAGACGAGCGTCCCGCCGGAAATCCTGACAGGCTCCCGATGCGCTCCGTGGTGCCATGCCGGTACGGTGCGGATGTGAAGCGGACGAATGTGCGACGGGCGGAGCGAGCCATGGCGGAGGAACGGACGGCTGACGGCAGAAAATGCGGGCACCGCTGGTTACTCCCGCTCGGCGCGGCACTCGGCGGACTCGTGAGTAGCGCCTGCGCGATGAGCGCGAGCATGGGTTCCACCCAGATCCAGGTGCAGAGCGGTGGGACAAGCGGGACCAGTAGTCCGATTGCCGCTGGGCTGGAGCTCGTCTTCTTGTTGACGTTGGTCAGCCTGCTCCCGACGATCCTTGTCGTCATGACCTCGTTCACGCGGATCGTGATCGTCCTGTCCTTCGTGCGGACAGCGATCGGCGTGCCCCAGTTGCCACCGAACCAGGTGCTCATCGGTCTCTCGCTGTTCTTGACCGTCTTCGTCATGGCCCCAACCTGGCAGGCCATCAACCGCGATGCACTCCAGCCCTACCTGCAGGGCGAGATCGACCAGCGAACGGCCCTCGAGCGTGGCCTGAAGCCACTGCGCGACTTCATGTTCCGCCAAACACGTGAGCGTGACATCGCCCTGTTCATGAATCTCGGCAACTTGCCGCGTCCGCGTAACCCCGACGAAGTTCCGACCTGGGTGTTGGTCCCGGCATTCATTCTCAGCGAGCTGAAGACCGCTTTCACGATGGGGTTCGTTCTGTTCATCCCCTTCTTGGTTATCGATCTCATCGTTTCCAGCACGCTGATGGCGATGGGGATGATCATGGTTCCGCCGGTCGTCATCTCGCTCCCGTTCAAGCTCCTGCTCTTTGTCATGGTCGACGGGTGGGATCTTCTGGTGCGATCGCTCGTGACGAGTTTCGGTGCTGGATAGGAGATCGGCATGAACGAGGCGTTACTCCTTGAACTGGCCCGCGCCGCGATCACAACGACGCTCCTGGTCTCGGCACCGATCCTGTTGACAATTCTCGTGGTAGGCCTTCTGGTCAGCGTTCTCCAAGCCGTTACCCAAGTCAACGAGCAGACGCTCGTCTTCATTCCCAAGATCGTCATTACGTTCCTCATTCTCCTTTTCGCGGGATCCTGGATGGGACGGCAGCTGGCAACGCTCGCAACGGAACTCTTCCTGTTGCTCCCAGTCTTACGACGGTGAGAGGTCGCGATGGAGGTCTCCACGCCGCTCATCCCGAGCTCGGTTGCGTTGTTTGTTCTCGTGGTGACGAGGATTGGCCTCGTTCTCTCCCTGTTGCCCGGATTCAGCGGGAGCGTGGTGCCGCTACCGGCACGCGTGGCACTCGCTGTTGTCCTCGCACTTGCACTCACGCCGTTCGTGCGCGTCGAGGCAACCGCGCTCAGCCAGCCGACCGTGTTTGCGGTGGCGCTCGCTCGTGAACTCGTCACAGGCCTCGCACTGGGGCTCGCCGTCGCGGCCGTCTTTGCTGCAATCGAGATGGCTGCCTCATTGATCGGCTATCAGCTTGGTTTCGGTCTGGCTGCCACCTTCAATCCGGCACTCGGCACGCACGGTACGGCGTTCAATACGATGTACCTTGTGCTGGCCGCGCTGGTGTTCTTCGGTGCGAATGGTCATCACTTGCTCATTGCTGCCCTCGTACGCAGCTTGGTGCTGCTTCCGCCAGGAACTGCACTCCCGAATAGTGAGACACCGGCCGCAGTCATCGGCCTCACCGGAGCGATGTTCAGCGATGCGCTGCGCATCGGCCTACCAGTCGCTGGATCACTTCTCGTTGCGGATATCGGGCTCGGTCTTCTCAACCGCATGGTGCCGCAGATGAGCGTCTTCTTTGTCGGACTCCCGGCCAAAATCCTCCTCGGCTTTCTTGTCCTGCTTCTCTCGGTTCCCTTCTTGCTGCAGCTCCTGGCACAGGCGACAACGGACGGACTCCTCGGCGTCGTCACGCGGGTCCTTCTGGCAGCGAGGTGAGGGATGGCAACCGAGCGGACGGAACGAGCGACACCGCGACGACGTGAGGAAGCACGTAAACGTGGCCAGGTACCACGGAGTGCCGACCTCACCTCGGCACTCGCACTCCTTGCGGGCACCTTCTTCTTGCCCTGGTACGCGAACTCGGCTGCAACGAAGCTCTGGGGCTATCTGGAACGCACGTTCCGCGAACCACTCCCACACGATCTGACCAGTCCGCAAGTCCTGGAACTCGCCTGGGTAAGCGGCACGACGTTCCTTCAGCTCACGCTGCCGATCCTCGGTCTGTTCCTCTTGGTCGGCGTGGCGAGCACCCTGCTTCAGGCTGGGGTAGTGTTTGCACCAGCAGTCCTCAAACCAGATCTCCGGCGGATCGACCCGATCGCTGGCTTCCAGCGGCTCTTCTCGCGCCGTGGTCTCTTTGAGACCGCCAAGGCGCTCATGAAGATTGCCATTGTCTTGGCCGTGACCTATCCGCTTATCCGACGTGATCTCCCGCGCTACGCGGATCTGACGGGTGCCGAACCGGTCATCATCGCGCAGGCGCTGGGGAAGAGCATCCGCGACTTGGCGCTCCGCATTGGAGCCGCCTATCTCGCTCTCGCCGTACTGGACTATGGCTACCAGCGCTGGGATCTGGAGCAGCGGCTGCGCATGACGCGTCACGAGTTAAAAGAGGAGCTCCGGCAGACGGAAGGCGACCCCGAGATTAAAGCGCGTCTCCGACGCTTGCAACGCCAGTACGCCATGCGACGCATGATGGCGCAGGTGCCGACCGCCACGGTGGTCGTGACCAACCCCACGCACCTGGCGGTAGCCCTCCGGTACGAGCCAACGACAATGCGTGCCCCGGTCGTCGTCGCGAAGGGTGCGGGGGCGGTCGCAGAGCGCATCACGGGGATCGCGCGGCAGCATGCAATTCCTGTCCTGCGGAATCAGCCGCTGGCACAGGCACTCTACCGGACTGTGGAGGTTGGACAAGAGATCCCGGTGACGCTCTACGAAGCTGTCGCGGACATCATCGCCTACGTCTACCAACTGCGACGGGCAACTGTCCCAGTCAGTACCGGCGGGCCGACCACCGAGTCCTGGCTGTGAGGGTGAGAGGGGCGACCGATGGCGAGCGCACCAGCATCGCGCACGAATACCGTTGAGGCGGTGAGTGGGCTGCGACGACTCGTCCGCTACAGCGACGTCGCGTTGGCCGCGGGCGTCGTCGCAATTGTCGCGCTGATGATCTTGCCGGTCCCGGCACACGTGCTGGATATCCTCATCACGACGAACATCGCGCTCGCACTGACCATCTTGCTGGTCTCGCTCTATATCCAGGAGCCGCTCCAGTTCTCGGCCTTTCCCACCGTGCTCTTGCTGGCGACACTTTTCCGCTTAGCGCTCAACATTACTTCGACGCGCTTGATTCTGTTACAGGGAAACGCCGGCGAAGTGATTAACGCCTTTGGCCGCTTTGTCGTCGGTGGCAACTACGTCGTCGGTATCGTTGTGTTCGTCATTCTCGTGGTTATCCAGTTTGTGGTGATCACCAATGGAGCGGGCCGCGTCGCGGAAGTGGCGGCCCGCTTCACACTCGACGCGATGCCGGGGAAGCAGATGGCGATTGACGCCGACTTGAACGCGGGTTTGATTGGTGAGGAAGAAGCACGACGCCGGCGACAAGAAATCGCGCGTGAGGCCGACTTCTATGGCGCGATGGATGGGGCGAGTAAGTTCGTCAAGGGAGATGCGATTGCCGGCATCGTCATTATCCTCATCAACATTCTCGGCGGTATCGCGATCGGGGCGCTGCAGCGCGGCATGTCGCTGGGAGAAGCGCTACGAACCTATGCACTTCTCACTGTTGGTGACGGACTGGTCACGCAGATTCCCGCATTGCTGATCTCAACGGCAACCGGAATCATCGTCACACGGAGTGCCTCGGACGCCAATCTGGGTCTCGATGTGGCACGGCAGATCTTCAGCACGCCGCGTGCACTGGCGATTGCCGGTGTCCTGCTCGCGGTCCTCGGACTCACGCCGGGGCTGCCGGCGCCACCGTTCTTCCTGGGTGCGATGGGCATGTTGGGGGCAGCCCTGGCGCTGCGCCGCCCAAAGCAGCTGCCATCGGTTGAGGCTGCACGGCCAACTCCTGACACCGAGGAGACACTGCCGGAAGTCACACCGGTCGACCCGCTCGAGTTGGAAATCGGGTACGGCCTCATTCCGCTGGTTGACCAAACAGCTGGTGGCCAACTCTTACGGCGGAT
>DAOTWO010000105.1:0-2847 GCA_034435855.1 Thermomicrobium sp.
CCCTGCTTAAAGCGCAACACGGCTTGCGGCACGGCGTACTCGTGGAACGGATCGTCGTACGCTTCACAGCGAGCCGCAAAGACCGGATCACTTGGCACCGCAAACGGCAGCTTGGCAATCACAAGCACACTCAGAGCTTCGCCGGGAACATCGACCCCCTCCCAAACCGCATTCGTCCCCAGGACCACTGTCTCTGGTCGGGCCTTGAGCCGTTCAACCAGCTGCCGTGGGCTCCCATCGATCCGCTGGCCCAGCACCAGGATCCCCTCCTGTTCGAGCGGCCGCTTGATCGCCCGATAGGCCGCTTGGAGTGCGCTGTGTGAGGTGAAGAGCACCAACGCGCGCCCACGTGTCGCTCGCAGGAGTCCGAGCAGGGTCTCGTTCACCTGCCGCTGATACCCTGGTTCCCCCGGCTCAGCGATATCTTCCGCCAAGCACAGTAATGTTGAACTCGCATAGTCAAAGGGCGAATCGACAACGAGTTCGTCGGCATCAGCAAGCCCCAGTTGCTCACGGATATACGCGAATGAGCGATCCACGGTCAACGTCGCCGAGGTGAGGACACACGTCTCCAGACGAGAGAACAACAGCTCGTTGAGGAGCGAAGCGACCTCGAGTGGCGCCATGTTCAGACTCAGATGCGGTGGTTGCGCCCGCCACGTCAGCCAGTAAACGCGTTCCGCTCGCGGAGCGAACAGCACCTCCTGGAGCCGATCATGCAGTTCCCGGGCTCGTCGCTCCAGCACATCGAGCTCCGTCACCAATTCGCTTACCTCGTCCCGTACGGCCTCGGGAAGCTCGTCCACCCGTGCGCTGGCCCAGTGCAGCGCCGAATACACCGAGCGAAGATGCGTTGTCAGTGTCTGCCCGACCTCCTCGACCGCGCTCCACGCTGCCTCATGCCGAACACTTTGTGTGATCCGGACTTGCCGGTCGTAGCTCCCATTCTCCGCCGGGTGATGCTGCACGATATTTCCAAGCAGTACGAACAAGCCTTCCGCCTGGTGGTGAAGTGCCTCCACACGCGGCCACCACTCCGTCAGTTTCTCACCCAATTCCCGAGCGAAGCCGCGCGCGGTTGCATCAGGGAGCGCTGCAAGGGCTGACCACAACTCGCCCAGTACGCCAGTAAATCGCCCGAGATGGTCTAACCCGAGCACGCGCCGCACCAGTTCGCGCACATCCTCCTGTGCCACTTGAAAGCCAAACTGCTGGGTCGCCTCGTCAACCAAGTGATGCGCCTCGTCGATGATGAGGTGATGGTAGGGAGGGAGCACGCGACTTTCAGCAAGGAGATCCGAGAGCAAGAGCGCATGGTTGACAATCACGATGTGCGCACTCTCCGCCGTGGCTCGGGCCCGATACAGGAAACATTGATTCCGGCGATTGAACAAACAACGATGGGGTAGGCATGCCCCTTCCGACTCGGCGACTTGGGCCCACGCTGCCTGCTCCTCGCTCGTGAGATGGAGCTCGGCACGGTCACCGGTCTCCGTCTGCGGCAACCAGGCAGTAATTTTGGCAGCCAGAAGCGCCTCCGCACGGCTCTGAAACGGCTCGCGCTGTCGCAGAAACCAACGACGCAGACACAAGTAGTTCGAACGCCCCTTGAGAACAGTCGCCCGAAACTGCGCAGCCCGCGCCAATCGCGGATCCTGCTCGGCTGCCATTTCGAGCGCACGTCGGAGGAGCGGCAAATCCTTCGCGAAGAGCTGATCCTGGAGTGCCAGGGTATCGGTCGAAACGACGACGGTCTCACCCCGTTCCACCGCGTGCAACACTGCGGGCAGAAGATACGCCAGCGACTTGCCGGTACCAGTTCCTGCCTCCACCAGGAGCTGCCCGCCTTCGTTCAATGTCCGAGCGACCGCCTGCGCCATCAGGATTTGCCCCGGACGGTGCTCGTACCCCGGCAGAGTCTGGGCGAAAATGCCTGCCTGGCCGTAGAGGTGACCGATCCACTCCGTATCCAGCTGAGGCAGTCGCCCTGTTGGCTCCAAACGCGACGGACGCTCACGCGGCAACAGAAACACGAGTTCGGCCGCATGATGTACGCCAGGTACTGCCGAGCGCAGCCGCTCAGCCAACACTCCACCAAGCTGACCGATTCCCTGCTCTGCCAGTTCGCGATACACCGCCTCAAAGACATCCGATTCGGGCAAGCCAGCTTGTGTTGTGTAATCGGCTAGTCGACGCAGTGTCTCAAGATCGTACTCCCGGAGCAGATCACACAGACCCAGAAAAACCGCCATCGTCGTCTCGACATCAGCCATTGCCCGATGTTGCTGTGCGACCGAAATGCCGAGGCGTGCGGCGATACTCGCGAGCGAATAGGCAGGAAGATCCGGTAATAGGATAGTCGCCAAGCGGAACGTATCGTAGACCGGATTCCGGAGTTCCAAGCCGTGGGCAGCAAGCATCTGGAGATCATATTCCGGTGACTGTCCGACGATCGGATGATTCCGCACGAACTGGCGCAGACGCGGCGCAACGTCCGTAAAGATCGGTGCTCGTCGCAGATCACGCATCGTTAATCCGGTGAGGCTGGAGACCGAAAGCGGAACCGGACGCCGCGGCTGGACGAGCGTTTCGAACCGCTCGAGCACCTGCTCGTCGCGGAACTTGATCGCCGCCACCTCAATGATCTCGTCTCGCTCCGGATCCATACCCGTCGCCTCGATGTCGAGCGCGACGTAGATCCGCGCCATGTCTTTCGACACCTCTCGCTCGATTCCGTTCAGGAAACAGGGAAACGTTCGACGAGCCAAACCAGTTGCATGAGGCCGAGCTCGAGCGGAGCAACGTCGATCGTTTCCTCGACGGTGTGACTTCCCCGCCCACGCGTCA